>CAXTUK010000246.1:233-4086 GCA_964247395.1 uncultured Acetobacteraceae bacterium | reverse complement strand
CCATGCTTCGCATACAGCGCCGTGAGCGTGATGCCGGCGACCGCGGTCGGCAGCGCGAACGGCAGGTCGACCATCATGTCGAGCAGCGGCCAGCCGCGCGGCCGTATCCGTTCGAGGACCCAGGCCAGCAGCAGCCCGAGCGGCATGCATACCAGGGCCGCCAGCAGCGCGCTGGAGAAGCTCAGCCGGAGTGCCGCGAGCGCGCGCGGGTCGCCGAGCTGGTGCAGGAACGCGAGCGGGCCGTCGGCGAACGGCCGCGCGGCGAGCGAGATCAGCGGGACCAGCACGACCAGCGACACCCAGACCGTCGCCACCCCGAGCGAGATCGCGGCGCCCGGAACCGCCGAGCCCGCGCCCCGTCTTGCCGCCATCAGCCGTGCGGCGCGCTGATCCGGTCGAACACGCCTCCGTCGGCGAAATGCTTCGCGTGCACCGCGCTCCAGCCGCCCAGCCCGCCGACATCGTAGGTCCGCTCGGCCGGGAACTCGCCGGCATGGCGCGCCGCCACCGCCGGATCGATCGCCCGGTAATGGTGCCTGGCCGCCAGTTCCTGGCCCTCGGGCGAGAACAGGAACCGAAGATAGGCCTCCGCCAGCTTCTCGTCGCCTTTCGGCCCGACGGTGCCGTCGACCCAGGCGACCACCGGCTCGGCCAGGACGCTGCTCGACGGGTAGACGATATCGAACCCGCCCGACGCCAGCTCCCGGCTCGCGAGCAGCGCCTCGTCCTCCCATGCCAGCAGCACGTCGCCCTCGCCGCGCTGAACGAACGTGTTGGTCGAGCCGCGTGCGCCGGTATCGAGGATCGGCACGTGCGCGTAGAGCTGCCGCAGATAGGCTTCCGCGCTCGCCTCCGTGCCGCCGGGCCGGTGCAGCGCCCAGGTATAGGCCGCGAGATAGCTCCAGCGGCCGCCGCTGCTGGTCTTCGGGTTGGGCGTCACCACCTCGACGCCGCTCGCCACCAGGTCCGGCCAGTCGCGCAGATGCTTCGGGTTGCCGTGCCTGACCAGGAACACCACCGTGCTGGTGTAGGGCACCGAGTGGTTCGGCAGACGCTCCGCCCAGTCGGCCGCGAGCAGCTTGTGCTCGGCCAGCACGTCGATGTCGTGCGACAGCCCGAGCGTCACGACGTCGGCCCGCAACCCGTCCAGGACCGATCGCGCCTGCGCGCCGGACCCGCCATGGCTGGTCTGGATCGTCACCGTCTCCCCGGTCCGCTGCTTCCAGGCCGCGGCGAACGCGGCGTCGACGTCCTTGTACAGTTCCCGGGTCGGATCATACGAGACGTTGAGCAGCGTCTCCGCCCATGCCGTGCCGCCGGGAGCGCCCGCCAGGAGCAAGGCCGCCAAGGCGAGCACGACATCGTTCGTCCCGGCCCTCATGTGCACCCCATCTCACGTCATTACGCGGGACCTCTGAATTCCACGATCCAAGGACGTTGTCCATCCCGGAACTGTCTGATTAGCTGTGGAACCGGCTGATTCCGGTCTCACGCAGTCGGCATCTTACGACGTGCGGGCCCGCATTGCCGAGAGGATGTCCGTCTTGTCGAAGTCCTCACCCTTGAATAGAAGGGCCGTCCGATTGGTTTTCGCCATCGCGTAGGCGAAGCAGTCTCCCAGATTGAGCTGGGCCGGGTGGCCTCGTCCCTTGCCGTATCGGGAGAAGGCATCCAGGGCGGCTTGCGCCTCCTGGCCGTTGATCGAGACGGTGCGGATGCCGCCGGTCTCGAGAAGTTCGAGCACGTCGTCCCGAGCCTCCCCCACACTGGCGTGCCGCTTTCGGCAGACGCCGAGGGCCGCCTCGAACACGGCGACCGGCGAGGTGATGGGCGAACGGGCGCCGTCCAGCGCGTCCGCCAGTTCGTCGGCATCGGATTCTCGAGCGAGGATGGCGATGATGGCCGATGCATCGACGAACATCATGGCTCCCCGCTCAGGTCGTCATAGAAGGCCTTGTCCGCTGCCAGGCCGGTCGCCGGTCGGCTCATCACCCTGTCCTGCAGCGGACGAAGCCGCTCGCGGAGCGGCAGCGCCTCGTCGAGCCGTCGCAACTCGTTCTCCAACGCCTGCTTCACGGCGTCGGTCTTGTTGACGTGCTTGCGTGCAGCCAGTGTTTCGGCAAGCTGGTTGACCGTCTCGCTTCGGATGTTGAGTGGCATGGCAGTCCTTGTGTAGACGTAGGGACATTAACGTCTTTACGCGTAGTCAGCAACACTGCCTCCGGGCTCTGCAGCGTCGCGCCCACGTCACGCTTTCGCGCGTCCGCGGCCGGCGCTCGCCCGAGCTCGAGTGGCGGCGATGATCATCCAGGCCTGTCTCAACGGCGCGCGCGAGCCGGACTATCATCCGCGCCTGCCGACCGCTTCGTCGACGATCGCCCGAGACGGTGCGGCCTGCGTGGCGGCGGGTGCCGCCGAACTGCACGTCCATCCCAGGGATGCCGCCGGACGCGAGACACTCGGCACGGAAGCCTTCAACGACACCATCGCGGCACTGCGACATGCATGCCCGGGGACATCGCTCGGGGTCAGCACCGGCGAGTGGATCGAAGGCACTGTCGAGCAAACGATTGCGGCCGTGGAGGCCTGGCGGGAAATCCCCGACTACGCCTCGGTCAACCTCTCCGAACGCGGAGCGCCTGCGGTCATGGCGGCCCTGTGGCGCCGCGGCATCGGGGTGGAAGCCGGGCTCGCCAGCGTCGCCGACGCCGCGCGGCTGCTCGGTCTCGGATCACCAGCGCACATCGTGCGCGTGCTGATCGAGATCGAGGAACAGGGCGCGGCCCAAGCCATCGCAGCCGCCGACGCGATCGAGGCGATCCTGTCGAATGGCGGATTTCGTCGCCCCAGGCTGCTGCACGGGTTTGAAGCGTCCGTCTGGCCGCTCGTGGAGCATGCCTGTCGCCGCCGCTTCTCCACCAGGGTCGGACTGGAGGACGGCGACAAGCTCCCCGGCGGAACGACGACGCCGGGACACGAGGCCCTGGTCAGAGCAGCCGTCGAGCGGTCGAGATCGTTTCGCTGACGCTGTCAATCACTGGCCCGAAGCGTAGCAGAGCTTGACCGTAAGCGTATCGACGCTCAGCAACTCGACGGCCCCGGGCGCCGTCCCCACCATGGCCGCGCCGCCTCGAGCTCCGCCGCCAGCCGCAGCAGTCGCGCCTCTCCGCCCACTGGCCCCATGAACTGCACCCCGAACGGCACCTCGGCCTCGCCCGCCGCCGGCGACGCCCAGTGCAGCGGCACCGACATGCTCGGCGTTCCCGTCAGGTTCGACAGTTGCGTGAACGGTGTTCGCGACAGCGACGAATGCGCGAAGCCTTCCAGCACGCCAAGCCGCCGGGCGAGTCGCGGGCCTCCTGGCAGGTTCATCGCGAGCATCATCATCCGGTCCACGCGCGACGGCGCCAGCTCGCCGATCAGCGGCGGCGGCCCTGCCGTCGTCGGCGACATGAAGAGGTCGAACCGCGAGAAGAACCCGCCGAGCGCGCGTCCGAACCCGTTCCACCGCCGATGCGAGGCGACATATTCGCCCGCGCTCATCGCCCCGCCCAGACGCGCCAGGCTGCGCGTCACCAATTCGAAATCGCGATGTCCCGATCCGGTCCGCGCCCGGGCGGCTGCGACCTGCGCCGGTACCTGGCCGAGATAGAGATCGAGGAAGCATTCCGCGACCGCGCCTCCGTCCACCGCGGGCGCGGCCTCCTCGACCGCGTGACCCAGCACGCCCAGCAATCGCGCGGCGCCGAGCACCGCGTCGACCGAGGCCGGATGCACCGCGCCCAGCGCCGAGCGCGTGTCGAAGCCGATCCGCAATCTCCGGCCGGGCGCAGTGCTCGACCCGGCCGGAGAT
>CAXTUK010000246.1:0-223 GCA_964247395.1 uncultured Acetobacteraceae bacterium | reverse complement strand
CCCTCGTCGCTGCCGGCCAGCACCGCCAGCATCGAGACCGCCTCCCTGACGCTGCGCGTCAGCACGAAATTGCTGTTCGCCCCCTCCCAGCCCTCCGCCGACTGCGGCCCTTCCGGCACCATGCCGCGGCCGGGCCGGAACCCGAACAGCCCGCAATAGGCCGCCGGAATCCGGATCGACCCGCCGCCGTCGGATGCGCCCGCCATCGGCACGATCCCCGACG
>CAXTUK010000245.1:0-4096 GCA_964247395.1 uncultured Acetobacteraceae bacterium | reverse complement strand
CGGTGCGGCAGCGCAACGTGGCGCAGGGTCGGTTTCACCAGCTCAACTACATCCGCCACCTGGCGCCGCATCCGGTCATGGAAGACGAGCCGGAAGGCCTGCTGGGCGAGAACATCGCGCCGAACGCCTCCGAGGCGCTGCTCGCAGCGTTCGGCTCCTGCCTCGCCGTCGGGATCCATGCCAACGCGGTCGCGCGGCGGATTCCGATCCGGTGTCTGGAACTGGAACTGGAGGCCGACATCAACACCACCGCGGTCTGGGGCGCCGGCGACACCCAGCCCAAGCCGATCGGCTTCGAGGGGGTGCGCGTGTCGGTGCGGGTCGATGCGGACGTGTCGCGGGAATCGCTCGACGCGCTGGTCAGGCACGCGACGCTGTGGTCGCCGGTCGCTAACACGCTGCACAACCCGGTGCACCTGGATGTCAGCTTGGCGCCAGCCCGTCTCGACGGTTCCGGCGCGGACGGGGCGGGTTAGCCGGGTCGTCTACGCGGTCAGTTCGGCCCTGTCCACGGCGTAGTCCCGGCGTCGGTTTGGCGTCGACGCTGCCGCCGCGTCGGCCCGAACGCCACCGAGGGGCGTCGTGTCGCGGGTTTGGGGCCGCCGGCCCCAACGGGTCCAGGGCAGCGCCCTGGCCTCGCTTTCAGATAGCTCGCAACCCTAACGCACCACCACCGGCAGCGCGGTGTCGGCGTCGCGGATGGCGATCGGCGTCAGGCCGGCCGGATCGCCGTCGGCCTGCGCCGGCTGGGCGCCCCCGAGGATCTCGATCCGGCGGGCGCGGACCAGTTCGCAGCTGTGCGCTCGGCCGAGCCGGTCCAGCACCAGCGCCGCGCCGTAGCCGAACGCGGCGCGGGCGCCGCTGTGACGGAACAGGGCCACCGAGAAGCCGGGCTCCGACGGCGTGGCGGTCGGCGCCAGCGTGTAGGCGCCGCCGTAGAAGCGTCCCTTGCTGACCACGACGCTCGCCGCTTCGGTCGGGACGCCGTCCAGCGTGACCCGGACCGGCTGGTAGTCGTAGCGCGCGATCTCGCGCAGCGTCTGCAGCGTGTAGGCCTGCCGGCCGATGGCGCGCTTGAGCCGGTGATTGACCCGGTGCACGACCTGCGCGTCGAGACCCACACCCAGCATCTGGACGAACACCCGCGTGCCGTCGGGACCGTCCGCGATCCCCGGCCAGAGGGTGCGCGTGCGACCGAACGCCAGCGCCGCCGCCAGCGCCTTGGCGTGATGCGACAGGCCGAGTTCGTGCGAGAGCACGTTCGCCGTCCCGAGCGGGATGATGCCGAGCGAGGAGCGGCTGCCGAGCAGGCCGGCCGCGACTGCCGCGATCGTGCCGCCGCCGCCGGCGGCCACCACGATGCGTTCGTTCGCGTCGGCCGCTTCGCGCGCCAGCCTCATCGCGTGGCCGGCCGACTGAGTCTCGGCGATGCGCGGCTGCAGCCCGTTGGCGATCAGCACGTCGACCACCCGCCAGAGCGCCGCGATCCGCCGTCGCCCGGCAGTGGGATTGTAGATGATGATCACGTTCGGCGTGTGCGAGTCCAGCGTCGCTCGTCAATGTAGGAAGGCGGCCGCGTCGCCGCGTATGACATCTCCAAGACAGCAGCCGGCCGGACGATGTTACAGGCGGTCGCAGACGTCATGTAAGATTCACGAGGCGTTGCCGCCGAATTGTCTATCAGCGCAACGCCAGAGGAACGAGCGCGCCGCATGAACGCGAGTCTCCCACCGCCAGCGCCGGTGCATGAAGCGGCCCGCAGCTTCGCGCCGCAGGCGTTGCGGTTCCGCAGCGTGTTCATCTCCGACGTGCATCTCGGCACCCGCGGCGCGCGCTGCGACTTCCTGGCCGACTTCCTGCGCCGCATGTCGTGCGAACACCTGTTTCTCGTCGGCGACATCGTCGACGGCTGGAAGCTGAAGAAGTCGTGGCACTGGGACGCGGCGCACGACGAGGTGCTTCGGCTGATCCTGAGCCATGCGCGGCGCGGCGCCGCGGTGACCTACATTCCGGGCAACCACGACGAGATGTTCCGCGCCTGGCTCGGTCTCGAATTCGAGGTCGGCGGGATCAAGCTGCGTGCCCAGGCCGAGCACGTCACCGCCGACGGCAAGCGCATCCTGGTCATGCATGGCGACGAGTTCGACAGCGTCGTCCGCTATGCCAAGTTCCTGGCCTATCTGGGCGATTGGGCCTACCGCGTGGCGCTCGAGGCCAACACCGCGTTCAACGCGCTCCGCCGCCGGCTCGGCTATTCCTACTGGTCGCTGTCGGCGTGGCTGAAGCGCCAGGTCAAGGAGGCGGTCAAGGCGATCGACCGCTTCGAGACGGCGATGGCCGACGAGGCGAGGGAGCGCGGCTTCGACGGGGTGGTGTGCGGCCACATCCACCATGCCGAGATGCGCGAGGTGCATGGCGTGCGCTACATGAACGACGGCGACTGGGTGGAAAGCTGCACCGCGCTGGTCGAGCATCATGACGGCCGCTTCGAGCTGCTCGAATGGGCGGCGCTCAACGAATTCTCGTTCGCGCTTCCGCGCGGTGCACTGGTGGCCGAACCTGCCTGACACGAACGGCGACCCGATGCCGGCGCAGTCGAACGGAGGTCGCAGGCTTCGGATCCTGGTGATCTCGGATGCCTGGCATCCACAGGTCAACGGCGTCGTCCGCACGATGAGCACCGTCGTCCGGCTGCTAGGCGAAGCCGGCCACGCGGCCGCCGTGATCGGCCCCGACCAGTTCCGGACCGTGCCGTGCCCGACCTATCCGGACATCCGCCTCGCTCTCAACCCCGGAGGCAGGCTGAAGCGGCTGATCGACGCGTTCCGTCCGGATGCCCTGCACATCGCGACCGAAGGCCCGCTCGGGATGGCGGCGCGCGCGCTCGCGCGCAGGCGCGGCTGGCGGTTCAGCACCGCCTTCCACACCAGGTTCCCGGAATATGTCGAGGCCCGGATCAGGCTCCCGGCCGCCCTGAGCTATGCCTGGCTGCGCCGGTTCCACAACGCCGGCGCGGGCGTCATGGTCGCGACCGCGAGCCTGGGCGAGGAGCTCGGACGACGCGGGTATCACAACATCCGGCCCTGGTCGCGCGGCGTCGACATCGACCTGTTCAGGCCCGAGCCCGCCGACCCGTTCGCGGGGCTGGCACGGCCGGTGTTCGTCTGCATCGGCCGGGTCGCGGTCGAGAAGAACATCCGCGCCTTCCTCTCGCTCGATCTGCCGGGCTCCAAGGTGGTCGTGGGCGACGGCCCGCAACGCGCGGCGCTCGAGCGCGAGTTTCCGGACGTGCATTTCACCGGCGCGCGGTTCGGCGCCGCGCTCTCGGCCTCCTATGCGGGGGCCGACGTCTTCGTCTTCCCGTCGGTCACCGACACGTTCGGCCTGGTGATGCTGGAGAGCCTCGCGTGCGGCACCCCCGTCGCGGCCTTTCCGGTGACCGGCCCGCGCGACCTGCTCGCCCTGGCGCCGGTGGGCCGCGTCGACGCCGACCTGGGTCGCGCGGCGCTCGGCGCGCTGGACATCGACCGGTCGCTGTGTCGGCCGTTCGCCGAGCGGCACTCGTGGCAGGCGTGCACGCAGCTGTTCCTGGGCCATCTCGTGCCCGTGGCGGGCGCGCGGTCGTTCCAGCCGGCGCCGATGCCGATCCTGGAGCGGGACGCGCTCGCCGAGGCGGCGGATTAGGTCAGGGGCGCCCGCCCCGGCAACCCCCGCCCGGGCCCGCGGCCCCAGACCCGCGATACTTGCCTTTGCCGGAGTGCGCGGGCAAAGCCCCGGGTCACATGTTCCTCGTCCTCGCCTACCTGATCGGATCGATCCCGTTCGGATTGCTGCTGACCCGCGCGGCCGGGCTGGGCGACATACGCCATGTCGGATCGGGCAATATCGGCGCGACCAACGTGCTGCGGACCGGGCACAAGGGACTGGCCGCGGCGACGCTGCTGCGCGACGGGCTGAAGGGCTTCGCCGCTGTCGCGATCGCGCCGGCGGCCGGGCTCGCTTCGGTCGCGGTCGTGGTCGGGCACTGCTTCCCGGTCTGGCTCCGGTTTCGCGGCGGCAAGGGGGTCGCGACCGGGCTGGGAGCGCTCTACGGGCT
>CAXTUK010000244.1:0-4100 GCA_964247395.1 uncultured Acetobacteraceae bacterium | reverse complement strand
CATCAGGATCGAGCAGCACCGCGCTGACGGCGCGGTGCTCGCGCCTGGCGACGTCATCGCCTCGATCACCGGACCGGCCGCCTCGCTGCTGACCGCCGAGCGCACCGCGCTCAACTTCATGGGCCAGTTGTCGGGCGTCGCGTCAGCGACCAGCATGCTGGTCCGCGCCGTCTCGCACACGGCGGCGCGAATCACTGACACGCGCAAGACCATGCCAGGCCTGCGCGCGTTGCAGAAGCACGCCGTCCGGCTCGGCGGCGGCCACAACCACCGTTTCGGCCTCGATGACGCCATCCTGATCAAGGACAACCACGTGTCCCTCGCCGGCGGCGTGCGTCCGGCAATCGAGCGCGCCCGCGCCGCCCGCGGCCACTTGGTGTGCATCGAGCTCGAGGTCGACACGCTGGCCCAGCTCGACGAGGCGCTTTCGCTCGGCGTCGGCATCGTGCTGCTCGACAATATGGATCTGGCCACCCTGCGCACCGCGAGCGCGATGGCGCGCGGAAGGGCGGTGACCGAGGCCTCGGGACGGATCACGCCGGAAACGGTGGCTTCGATCGCCGAGACCGGCGTCGATCTGATCGCCGTCGGCTGGATCACCCACAGCGCGCGGGTGCTCGACATCGGCTTCGATCACGGCTGACGTTCAACCGGCGCCGTGTAGGGGTGCGAGGAGGAGAACGGGTGGCCGAGGAAGCTGCCGACGTCGGCAGGCCCGGTGCCGAAGGTGACGAACAGGAAGCCGGCGCCGAGCGCGAAATTCTTCAGGAAGTCCCAGAACAGGTCGCGTCCCTTGCCGCCTGACCAGAAATCCCCGGGACGCCAGAACTGCTTCCAGAGCAGCGCCGTGACACCGCAATAGCCGCCCAGGATCAAGGCCGCGAGCCGGTCGGCGACGCCGGTCAGGATGCCGAGCGGCATGACGATCTCGACGAACAGCCCGACGCCGATCAGCGCCGGCGCCAGACCCGTCGAGATCTCGGCGGCCTGCTTTTCGGCACCCTTGAAGTTCACCGTCTTGTCGATCGCGCTGAACGGCAGGAACAGGATGCAGAGCGTCAGCCGCATCAGGAACGTCACCACAACCCCGAACGCGACCATCCAACGCTCCTCGACAATCCCGTCAGAGCGCCGCCCGGGCGGCGTGGTTCCGGGAACGGCCGGCGGCGTGCTGGCGTTCGTGACGGCACCGGACGCGAAAGGCTCCCATGAGCGACACCCATTACGACGTGATCGTCATCGGCTCCGGTCCCGGCGGCGGCACCATGACAGCCGAGCTCGCCAAGACCGGCAAGCGCATCCTGTTGCTCGAACGCGGCGACTACCTGAAGCGCGAGCGCGAGAACTGGGACAGCGAGGAAGTCTTCGTCAAGGGACGCTACCAGGCGAAGGAGACCTGGTATAGCTCCGACGGCCGCGAGTTCGCGCCGGGTCTGCACTATTTCGTCGGCGGCAACAGCAAGGTCTATGGCTCGATCCTGTTCCGCCTGCGCGAAGCCGACTTCCATGTCGTGCGTCATCCCGACGGGGACGCGCCCGAATGGCCGGTCAAGTATGACGAGTTCGAGCCTTACTACCAGGCCGCCGAGGAGCTGTTCCACGTGCACGGTCTGCGCGGCGAGGACCCGACCGAGCCGCCGTCGAAGAAGCCCTACGCCTACCCGCCGATCAGGAACGAGCCGCGCATCGAGGAGCTGTTCGTGGGCCTCGAGCGCGAGGGCCACCACCCGTTCCACCTGCCGGTCGGCATCCTGCTCGACCAGGACGAGACCGGCGCCGCCCTGCCTCATTCGCCCTGCATCCGCTGCGACCAATTCGACGGGTATCCGTGCCTGACCAACGGCAAGGCCGACGCACAGATCATCACCGTCGATCCGACGCTTCGCGCGCACGACAACGTCACCCTGCTGACGCGCACCTATGTCGACACGCTCACCACCAGTCCCTCGGGCCGCGAGATCACCGGAATCGAAGTCATCCGCGACGATGTCCGCATGAGCCTCTCGGCCGACATCGTCGTCGTCGCGTGCGGCGCCCTGTCGTCCGCGTTGCTGCTGCTGCGCTCCGCAAACGATGCGCACCCATCAGGACTCGCCAACGCGTCCGATCAGGTCGGCCGCAACTACATGCGGCATAACAACACGACCGTGATGGCGGTCTCCAAGACGCCCAATCCAACGAAGTTCCAGAAGACATTGGGTCTGAATGACTTCTATTTCGGCGCCGATGACTGGGATTACCCGCTCGGCCATATCCAGATGGTCGGCAAGTCGGACGGCGTTCAGGTGCACGGCGAAGGCCTGCCGAAATGGCTGCAGTGGTTTCCGGAGAAGCCGTTCGACTGGCTCGCCAGGCACTCGATCGATTTCTGGCTGACGTCGGAGGATCTGCCGAAAGCCTTCAACCGGATTCACTACAGGGACGGCCGCGTGCATCTCGACCTGACCGAGACCAACATGGAGGGCAACCGGCGGCTCAAACACAAGCTCGAGCAGATCTGCAGCAAGGTCGACATCTATTCGCACCTGGTCGACCGCGCGCTCTATCTCGGCAAGGACACCCCGATCGGCGGCACCGCGCACCAGGCTGGTACGCTGCGTTTCGGCGAGGACCCATCCAGCTCGGTGCTCGACCGCGACTGCCGCGCGCACGGCATCGACAATCTCTACGTGACCGACGCGAGCTTCTTTCCGTCGATCGGGGCGGTGAACCCGACGCTCACCATCATCGCCAACGCGCTTCGGGTCGCGGATCGGATCAAGGAACGGCTCTCGTAGGGCGGCTCTCAGCCCGACGCCAGCGCCAGCAGCCCGTCCGGGTCCTCGATCCCGAGCAACCGCGCGTTCTGCTTGAGCAGCACCGCCGCCAACGGGCGCAGCCTTTCGCGGTCCGAATCGTTATCGATTCCCGTCACCTCCGGCAGCAACCTGAGCTGCGCGTGCGCCCCGTCGTCGGCCGGATCGGTGAACATCAGCATCTCGTCGCCGAGCCGCTCGTAGATCGCGTGCAGCCGATCATGGAGCGTGCCGTTCATCGCCAGCAGCGTCTCGGCGAGCTGGACATAGGCGGTCTGCACCGCGCGCATCCGGGTCTGCGCATCCCGCAGCGCAATCATGCGCGCCCCGACCTCGCCGGATGTGGGCCGGTCCAGCCGTATGCCGCCGAGCGCGTCCCTCGCTGCCCCGTCCGTGAACGCCCAAAGCGACGCGCGATCTCCCTCGAACCGCCACAGATAGAGCAGGCTGTCGCGCCCGGTCACCACCACGCCATTCGAGCGCACCGCCGGCTTGCCGAGCGGCAGATCATAGTCGGGCCGGCCCAGGATAAGCGGGACTTCACTGGCGTTTGACATGCCGGAAGGATGACAGACCGCAGGGCCGACCGACAATCCGCAATCGAAAGCCGCCTCCACGCTCCCGCGTTTCGACCAGCGCACCCCGGCCTCCGAGCCCTAGCATGAGATCAGGGCGCCGCCCTGAACCCGCTGAGGCCGGGGCCCCGGATCCGCCTGAGATCTGCAAATCCACCCTTTGGACAAGCCCGTCGAGACGGTAATCTCAGACGGAAGGCTGCCGCTCTGACCCGTACTGTCGGTCGAAGAGGAACGTCTCGATCCCCTCCGATCGCGATCTCGCTCCGGTGCCCTCCTGCTCGTGCCGACGAACGCCGCCAAGCCTCTCCGCGGTGAGCGGCGCTGCCGGGCGGCCGTCGCCACCGGGCTTGTCGCCAACCTGGAGCTCGCCCGCCGCGGCACCATCACCGTCGAGCAGGCTGATCCGCGGGATCTTGCGCATATCCCTCGCGCCAGCTCGGTCCAGGAGGTCGTCTTCAACGTAAGCAGAGCCAGTGACGCGGACGTTCGCGATGGGGATAACGTAACGCCCTCGCGAACCAATCCATCCGGCGCTGCCGCGCTCCTGCCTCGTGTTGGTTACCCGCGAAGCTTCTTCATCATCCGAGGTTCACCACCGACAAAACGAAAGCGCCGACCGGAGGAAAGCGTCGATAGGTGAGCTGGCGCCAGCCTTGGCGCCATTGACGAAATTGATCTCTTGCAGCAACGTCTGGCGACCGTAATCATTCCATGCGAGGCTTGATGT
>CAXTUK010000243.1:0-4101 GCA_964247395.1 uncultured Acetobacteraceae bacterium | reverse complement strand
TCGCCGAGGGCGACCTGGTGGTGCACCAGGATTACGGCATCGGCCGCTATGACGGCCTCGAGACGCTCACCGTCGGCGCCGCCCCGCACGACTGCCTTCGCCTGATCTACGACGGCACCGAGAAGCTCTATCTTCCGGTCGAGAACATCGAGCTGCTCAGCCGCTTCGGCGCCGAGCAGCAGGGCCAGCTCGACAAGCTCGGCGGCGCCGCCTGGCAGAATCGCAAGGCGCGGATGAAGCAGCGCATCCGCGACATGGCGGGCGAGCTGATCCGCACCGCGGCGCAACGCCGCATCCGCCAAGCCCCGAGCCTCGCCCCCGCCGAGGGCACGTGGGACGAGTTCTGCGCCCGCTTTCCCTTCGCCGAGACCGACGACCAGATCCGCGCCATCGCCGACGTGCTCGAGGACCTGGCCTCCGGCCGTCCGATGGATCGCCTGGTCTGCGGCGACGTCGGCTTCGGCAAGACCGAAGTGGCGCTCCGCGCCGCATTCGTGGCCGCGATGTCCGGCGTCCAGGTCGCCGTCGTGGTTCCCACCACGCTGCTGGCGCGCCAGCACCACCGCACCTTCTCCGCCCGCTTCGCTGGCCTCGACGTCCGCGTCGAGCAGCTCTCCCGCATGGTCAACGCCCGCGACGCGGCGGCAGTCAAGCGCGGCCTCGTCGACGGCGCCGTCAACATCGTCATCGGCACCCACGCCCTGCTTTCCAAGGGCGTCGAGTTCAGCGAGCTCGGCCTGCTGATCGTCGATGAGGAGCAGCATTTCGGCGTCGCCCACAAGGAGAAGCTCAAGTCCCTCCGCGACGACGTCCACGTGCTGACCCTGAGCGCCACCCCGATCCCGCGCACGCTGCAATTGGCGCTCACCGGCGTGCGCGAGATGAGCCTGATCGCCACCCCGCCCGTCGACCGTCTCGCGGTACGCACCTTCATCATGCCCTATGACGGCGTCGTCATCCGCGAGGCCGTGCAGCGCGAGCGCTTCCGCGGCGGCCAGATCTTCTGCGTCGTCCCTCGCCTCGAGGACCTCGAGCGCATGGGCGAACGCCTGCGCGAGATCGTCCCCGAAGCCAAGTTCGCCGTCGCTCACGGCCGCCTCGCGCCGACCGAGCTCGAACGCGTGATGACCGAGTTCGGCGAGGGCAGGTACGACATCCTGCTCTCGACCAACATCGTCGAATCCGGCCTCGACATGCCGGCCGTCAACACGCTGATCATCCATCGCGCCGACATGTTCGGCCTCGGCCAGCTCTATCAGCTCCGCGGCCGCGTCGGTCGTGGCAAGCAGCGCGGCTACGCCTATCTCACCTGGCCCCAGAGCCATCGCCTCAGCGCCGCCGCCGAGAAGCGCCTCGACATCATGCAGACGCTCGACAATCTCGGCGCCGGCTTCACGCTCGCCAGTCACGATCTCGACCTGCGCGGCGCCGGCAACCTGCTCGGCGACGAGCAGTCCGGTCACATCCGTGAAGTCGGCATCGAGCTCTACCAGCAGATGCTCGAGGACGCCGTCGCCGAACTCCGCATGGCCAAGGGCCGCCGAAAGGCCGAGGACACCGACTGGACCCCCCAGATCGCGCTCGGCCTGCCGGTCCTCATCCCCGACACCTACGTCCGCGACCTTCCCGTCCGCCTCGGCCTCTACCGCCGCATCGGCAACCTCACCAACGACGAGGAAACCGGTGCGATGGCCGCCGAGCTCGTCGACCGATTCGGCGAACTCCCCGACGAGGCCCAGAACCTGCTCGACGTCGTCACCCTCAAGCGCCTCTGCAAACAGGCGGGCGTCGAGAAGCTGGAAGCCGGTCCCAAGGGCATGGTCGTGCAGTTCCGCCGCAACAAGTTCGGCAACCCCGCCGGCCTCGTCGCCTGGATGGCCCAGAAGCGTCCCAGGGACGCGGACAAGGATCTCGGCGAGATTCGCCTGCGCCCCGACCACAAGCTCGCGATCATCCGCGAAATGACCATTGTCCAACGCATCCGCATCGCGCGCGATGTCGCCCAGAACCTTCATCGTCTGGCCTCAGACTCGTCGGCGGCTTGAAGAAAGGGCAGGGCGTTGCCCCTGCATCCCACCAGGAGCCGACGGCTCCTGAGCCTCGCGCTATCCTGTCGCCTCGCGTAACACCATCCAGCTCTTCACCAGCCCGAAAACCCGCTCGCCCATGATCGCCGCGTCCGGAAACATCCGCCGTAGCTCCCGCCGGCTCAGACAGGCCGCGTCGTTGACGTGTGCCGTGGCCTGCTCTCGCGTTCGCGCGCGTGGATAGAACCCGCAGTTTCGGCGCATCAGCAGCGCGACTCGCGCTCGGACCGGCAGCCAATGGAAGAACAGCGTGCGGGCGTGAGCCTCATATGGAAACCAGAAGTTAGGCGTCTGCACGAAACAGGCCGGGGCCAAGCGCCGTACTTCGGCTGCCATTCGCGCCATCGCTGCGCGGTCGCCGACATGCTCGATGACGCTGTTCGAGTGGACGATCTCGAAGCTGTTGTCGTCGAAGCCCGGCAGACCGGTCGCGTCGCCAATGATGGACGTGAAGCAGGCCGAGATCGGCGCCTGGATGACAGGATTGACGATCAGGATGGTCAGGTTCCGCATTGCCAGCTCCGCTTCGAACGGCCGCCAGTAGGCGCTGGTGCCGCCGAGGTCGATGATCCGGCATCGACCGTGCTCGGAGAGGATTCGATCGACCATGGCCAGGAAGTGCCGGAAGCGAGCGGTTCGGTATTGAGTTCTCTCATGGCCGGGGCGGCAGTTGGGCGCTGACGGGGCGCCGCGATTACTCATCGTCCGTCGCTTGAACAGGACCACGCGCGTGATCCGAGGTGAGGCGATCCAACTCGATGACGGGACACGGTCATGCTCCGAGCGGCCATCATGCCACTCATCGTCCACTCTTGATGAAATTACAATCATACGAGCACGCCACGCGTTGCTGCGATGGGACCGTATTCCACAAGTTAATGAGACCCGGCTGTACGGCTTCGACCGAGATCCGGATCGTGGAAACAGAGATCCCTGGGCCAGCACACCACTTGCCGATGCGGCGTGCCCCTCGCATGCGGATGTTCCCCGCCGCGGTCGGCCGTCCCGGATCGAGGAGCTGCGTCGGACCTCTCCGAGCGATCCGCCTCCGCTTCGGCCGTCGAAGCGGCCTGCCGCCTGCGACGCATGACGCCCACCATTTGAACAAGTCCGATCATCTCGTCCCGCTCCGCCCCTTCGACCGCGCCAAGAATGGCGAGACCAGCGTAAAGGCGCCATGCGAGGCACGCCGGTCAGGCATAAAGCCCGCGTAAGCGTCGCTGAACTCCCGGATTGTTCGATTGCTCCGGCGCCGATCCTCGGGGAATGGGTCGTCCATGGGCATCATCGTCAATCCGCGTGGCGCCGGGGGCGCCGGCAAGACCGAACTCGTCAGACGGCTGCTGGCCGAACTGCAAACAACCAGCGGTGGCCGGCTCGAACCGCTGCTCTCGCGAGGCCGCCTGCAACCGATCGGCTATCAGGTCCACCCGTCCGGCGGCCGATCCCCTGTCGTCGTGATCGGGCGCTACGAACGCAAGTCTGGCGGCTGCGACACCGTCACGCTGCGCGACGGCGGCATCGACGAGATCGTCCGCCTCGCCGACGAGCACGCCGCGAGCGGCGCACGCGTGCTGCTCGAGGGCGCGCTGCTCAGCGAGGAGCATCGCCGCAGCGCCGACCTCGCCAGACTGCACCGGCTTTGCGTGCTGCGCCTCGACACTCCGTCGGACGCATGCGTCCGCAATCTCGTCTCCCGTCGCCGGGCCCGCCGCGACACCTGGGATGCGATCCGCCGGACGGTCGAGCTCCGCCGAGCCTCCGTGGCGAACGCCTGCGCCCATCTCGAGACCGCTGGCGCGATCGTCGCCCACATGCCGTTCGAACCCGCGCTCGACCGCGCGCGCGAGCTTCTCGGCATCGGACCGTCGGGTGCGCAAGGCGCGGCGCCACTGTAACAAAACGGACGCGGTTCGAACCGGCCAGCCGGTGTTATGGCCTGGATCCCCGATCCGGAGGAACCATGCTCCTGCACATCGCGCCGGCGTCCAGCCTGGTCATCGCCCTCCTGATC
>CAXTUK010000242.1:0-4121 GCA_964247395.1 uncultured Acetobacteraceae bacterium | reverse complement strand
CGCTGCCGCCGGCGCCCGCTGCACGCCGGGGGTGGTCCGGGCGGTCGCTAGCCCCGCCGCGCGGCCGCGAATGTTGGGCGACGCGTACATCCGCGCGGTGGCTTCCACGCCGGGGAAGGCGGCGTGGTCGATCGCCGCACTCTGCCCGGCCTCGTCGTGCATCACGGCGAGCAGGCGGCCGTCGCGCTCGGCGGCCAGCCGGAACCGGATGCGGGTCGCCGGCCGGAACGAGCCCACCGTGAACATCGCCTCGCGTGGCACCACCAGCTTGACTGGCCGGCCGAGCCGGCGCGCCGCCGTCGCCACCAGCACGGTATGCGGCAGGATCGTCGCCTTGCTGCCGAAGCCGCCGCCGACGAACGGGCAGTCGACATGCACGTCCTCGGGCGACAGCCCGAAGATGGTGGCCAGGCCCGCCTGCGTTCCCGTCACCCACTGGCTCGGCACATGGACCAGCAGCCTGCCGTCCAGCCAGGACGCCGTGGTGGCATAGAGCTCGATCGGATTGTGGTGCTGCGCCGGCGTGACGTAGGTCGCGTCCACCGTCACCGGCGCCGATGCGAACGCCGCCTCCGCGTCGCCGACGTCGATCGACCGGGCGTCGAGCGCCGTCGTCGTCCGGTCCGGATCCTCGATCGAGGCCGAGGCGGGCGACGGTTCGATGGCGGCGGCCACCTTGCGCGCCGCCTCCTCCGCCGCCTCCTGGGTGTCGGCGATCGCCAGCGCGATGATCTGCCCCGCGTAATGCACGGTGTCGGACGTCAGCGGCAGGAAGGAGGACTGCATGTGTCCTCCCTTCATCGCGAACGTCTCCTCGCCCAGGCTCTCGTTGAGGCTCCGATGCGTCAGCACCAGCCGGACGCCAGGGACCTGCTCGGCCTCCGTCGTGTCGATCCGGGTGATCCGACCGCGCGCCACCGGGCTCGTCGCCAGCGCCGCGTAGGCCATGTCGGCGTGCGGGACGTCGGCCGCGTAGCGCGCCGTGCCGGCGCTCTTGCCCGCCGCGTCGCGCCGGACCACCGGCATTCCGATGCTGCCGTCCATGCTCATCGTCTCCCGGCGGCGGTCAGCAGCGCGCGGGCGACCACGCGCCGCCCGAGCTCGACCTTGAAGGCGTTCTGACGCAACGGCCGCGCGTCCGCGAATGCGGCCTCGCCGGCGTCGCGTGCGAGCTCCTCGGTCAGCGTGCCTCCGGCGAGCACCGCTTCCGCCGCCGGCGCCCGCCAGGGCTTCGTCGCCACGCCGCCGAGGGCGACGCGCGCCGAGACAATCGTGTCGCCATCGATCTCGAGCGCCACGGCGGCCGAGACCAGCGCATAGGCGTAGCTCTGCCGGTCGCGAACCTTGACGTAGGTCGACCGACGGCCGGCCGGCGTCGCCTCGATGTTGATCGCGGTGACGATCTCGCCCGGCCGCAGCACGGTTTCCACCGCCGGGTCGTCGCCGTAGGGCAGGTTGAAGGCCGCCAGCGGCACCGTGCGCCCGCCCGCGTCCGAGCGAAGCTCGACCGACGCGTCGAACGCGGCGAGCGCCACGCCCCAGTCCCCCGGATAGGTCGCGACGCACCGGTCCGACGTGCCGAACAGCGCCATCTCCCGATCCTCGCCGTCGACCGCCGCGCAGCCCGAGCCGGGGACCCGCTTGTTGCAGTCCGACACCCCGTCGCGGAAATAGGCGCAGCGGGTGCGCTGCAGCAGGTTGCCGCCCAGCGTCGCCGCGTTGCGCAGCTGCTGCGAGGCGGCGAGCCGCAGGCTCTCGGTCAGCGCCGGGTAGTCGCGCGCCAGCGCCGGGTGCTCGGCCGCGTCCGCCATCCGCACCAGGGCGCCCAGACGAAGCACCGGTCCGTCGGTGTCGATCGAGGAGAGGCCAGGCAGGTGGGCGATGTCGACCAGGCTCGACGGCGCGGCGAGATCGCCGCGCATCAGGTCGACCATCGTGGTGCCGCCGGCGAGGATCGAGGCGCCCGCCTGGGCGGCGGCGGCGCAGGCCTCGTCGAGCGAAGCGGCGCGCAGATAGGTGAAAGGCTGCATCAGGCCACGCCCGCCGCGACGTCGCGGATCGCGGCGACGATGTTGGGGTAGGCGCCGCAGCGGCACAGATTGCCTGACATGTATTCGCGTATCTCGTCGTCGTTGCCGGCGTGGCCCTCCTCGATGCAGGCCACTGCCGACATGATCTGGCCGGGCGTGCAGTAGCCGCACTGCAGGGCATCGTGCGCGGTGAAGGCCGCCTGCATCGGGTGCGGCGTGCCATCGTCGCCTGCGAGGCCCTCGATGGTGGTGACCGAGCATCCCGACGCCGCCACCGCCAGCGTCAGGCAGGCGAGCTGCCGGCGTCCGTCGAGGAGCACGGTGCAGGCGCCGCAGGTCCCGTGATTGCAGCCCACCTTGGTGCCGGTCAGGCCGAGATGCTCGCGCAGCGCGTCGAGCAGCGTGGTCCGCGGATCGAGCTGCAACTGTCGCTCGTTCCCGTTGACCCTGAGATTCACCGGCATCGTCTGGCTCATGCGCCTCGCTCCTCGGCTGCCGTGTCCAACCCAACCTATCTCATCTAGGCTGCATGCAAAGTCACGGAGGGCGTCGATGGATCTGGGCCTGCGCGGCAAGCGCGCCGTGATCACCGGCGGCAGCGTCGGCATCGGCCTCGCGCTCGAGCCGCTCGGCGTCGCCGTCGCCCACGTCGCCGCCGACGTCGCGACCGCCGAGGGCTGCCAGGCGATCATCGACGCGGCCGGCACGGACGGCGCCGACATCCTGATCAACAACGCGGGCGCCGGCTCCAACGAGACCATCCTCGCAGCCCCCGACGCGAAGTGGCAGCACTACTGGGACCTGCACGTGATGGCCGCCGTGCGTCTCGGCCGTGGTCTGGCGCCGGGCATGAAGCGGCGCGGCGGCGGCGTGATCCTGCACAACGCCTCGATCTGCGCCGTGCAGCCGCTCGACTACGAGCCGATCTACAACGTCACCAAGGCGGCGCTGATGATGTTCTCCAAGACGCTCGCGGGCGAGCTCGTCGGCGACAACATCCGCGTCAACTGCGTCAATCCCGGCCTGATCCGCACGCCCGACTGGGTCAGGACGGCCAAGGAGCTGGCCGGCGACGGCTGGGAGGCGCACCTGCAGTCGGTCGCCGACGAACACGCGCCGATCAGGCGCTTCGCGACGCCCGAGGAGCTGGCGCACTTCTTCGTCTTCCTCTGCTCGGACAAGGCGACCTACAGCATCGGCTCGACCTACTTCGTCGATGGCGGGATGCAGCGAGGCATCTAAAATCCTGCGCGCGAATGCCCCGCGCATCCCAATCCGAACCCTGCCTCGACCCACTCTGCGCTCATCAGGCGTTCGTGCCACCATCGATCGTAAGGCTTGCGCCGGTAATGAATCCGGCGTCGGGGCCGGCAACGAACGCGACGAGCGCCGCGACCTCATCCGCTTGGCCGTATCGCTTGAGCGCTGTGCTCGCGCGCATTTGTGGCGCTGCCACGGGATCCGAAGCTGGATTCAAGTCGGTGTCTATTGGGCCTGGCTGAATGGTGTTGACCGTAATGCCGCGACGTCCGAGCTCGCGGGCCAGGGCCTGAGAAAACAGCTTCAGCGCCCCTTTCGTTGCAGCGTAGGTGACGAGGTTCGGTTCTCGGACACGCTCACCGGGGCAGGATCCGATCGAGATGATGCGTCCGCCATCTGGCAGATGCCGGAGCGCTGCATGGGTCGCGGCAAGCACACCACGCAAGTTGACGTCGAGCACGTGGTTCATCTCCGCCAGCGTCGTTTCCCCGAATGGTTTGGCAACGACGACACCGGCATTGTTCACGAGCACGTCGATCCGGCCGAAAGTGGCGTCCCGCCTGGTCGACCGAGGTGATCCGCGCGCTGCCGGTCAGCATGTACGACCATTCGGCCGGCTTGTGCCAATGCAGCTCGCGGATGCCGCCGGCGGTGAGCCGCATGTTGACGCCCGCCAGCGACTTGGCGATCGGGGAGTCGGTCTGCGTCACCTGGCGCGCCCAGCCGCCTTCCTGGACGCGGGTGTGGGCGACGGAGAACGGATACTTGAAGGCGGGCATGTCGCCATGGTCGGTCGCGGGCGGCGAGAACGCGCTCGGATCCAGCCCGGCG
>CAXTUK010000241.1:1912-4198 GCA_964247395.1 uncultured Acetobacteraceae bacterium | reverse complement strand
GCGCCGGCGCGGCGGACGCGCTCGCGGCGAAGATCAAGGCGGTCGGCGGGGACGCGATCGCCGTGCGGGCCGACGTGAGCGACCCGGCGGCGATGACCGCGCTCTTCGACCGGGCGGTGGACGAATTCGGCGGTGTCGACGTGCTCGTCAACAATGCCGGGATCATGAAGCTGAAGGCGGTCGCGGAGACCGAGGACGCGCTGTTCGACCGGCACGTCGCGATCAATCTCAAGGGCACGTTCAACGGGCTTCGGGAAGCGGCGCGGCGAATGCGCGACGGCGGACGGGTCGTCAGCTTCTCGTCGAGCGTCGTCGGATTGTATCAGCCGACCTACGCCGTCTACGCGGCGACCAAGGGCGCGATCGAAGCGATGACGCACATCCTGGCCAAGGAGCTGGGCAGGCGCGGCATCACGGTCAACGTCGTCGCACCCGGCCCGGTCGCGACCGAGCTGTTTCTCGGCGACAAGTCCGACGAGCAGGTCGCGGCGGTGACGAAGATGATCCCGCTCGGGCGGCTGGGCGAGCCGGACGACATCGCCCGCGTGGTGGCGTTCCTCGTCGGGCCCGACGGTGGCTGGATCAACGGCCAGGTGGTGCGCGCCAATGGCGGCATCGTCTGAGGAGACCCGATCGATGACAAAGATCGCCCTGGTCACCGGCGCGTCGAGCGGCTTCGGCCGCATGATCGCCAACGCGCTCGCGGGGGCGGGCCACACCGCCTATGCCTCCATGCGCGATCTCTCGGGCGGGAACGCGCGACAGGTCGAGGAGGTCGCGGCCTATTCTCGCGAGCATGGCGTCGATTTGCGCACCGTCGAGCTGGACGTGCGATCGGAGGCGTCGGCGAAGGCCGCGCTGGACCGGATCATCGTCGAGCATGGGCGGCTGGATGTGCTGGTCCACAATGCCGGGCACATGGTCTATGGGCCGAGCGAGGCGTTCACGCCCGGGCAGCTTGCCGACCTCTACGACATCAACGTGCTGGGCTGCCAGCGGGTCAACCGGGCGGCGCTGCCGCACATGCGGCGCTCCGGACGCGGTCTGCTCGTGTGGGTCGGCTCCAGCAGCGCGGCGGGCGGCGTGCCCCCGTTGCTCGGCCCATACTTCGCCGCCAAGGCCGGGATGGATGCGCTGGCGGTGGCCTACGCCCGCGAGCTGGCGCCGTTCGGGATCGAGACCTCGATCGTGGTGCCGGGCGCCTACACCACGGGCACCAATCACTTCGTCCATGCCGGCGAGCCGGCCGACAAGGCCACCGCGGCGGATTATGCGCGCACCTGGCCGGGTGGTCTCGCCGACCGCATCAAGGACGCCCTCGCCGGCACGGTTCCGGACGACGCCGATCCTTCGGAGGTCGCGCGCGCCGCGGCCGCCATCGTCGATGCGCCGCACGGACGGCGTCCGTTCCGCGTCGTCATCGACCCGGCCAGCGACGGCGCCTCGGTGTCCTACGCGGTGATCGACCGCCTCCGCGAGCAATTCCTCGATCGCATCGGGTTCGCCGACCTGCGTCACCCGGCGAACCAAGCCACGCACGGCTGAACAACCAACCCAGGAGCAAACAATGCCATTCGCCAATCTCAAGGTTCCGCAGGCGGCGCTGTCGAGGACACAGAAGGAGGAGATCGTCCACCGTGTCACCTCGATGTTCGCCGAGTATTTCGGCGAGGCGGCGCGTCCCCACACCATGGTGCTGATCGAGGAAGTGCCCGATGGCGGCTACGGCCGCGCCGACGAGGTGTTCGTCATTCCGGATGCACACCGGGCGAAAGGTTGACAAACGACCCGCATGTCACTCACCCGCCCGGGGGCACCAGCATGCAGGGGATCGACTGGCCGCGCAGGGCGTCGCAGGCGGACGAGGCTCCCCCGTGGTCGAGGCCGGCCAGCCGCGCGCGGTAGAGCAATTGGCCGCCGAGACCGCCGGTGGTGGTGACCAGCGTGCGCGAGGCGGCGAGCACGGGGGTGGCGTGCTGCGCCATCGCGGTCGCCAGGCGCGCCTCTTCGGGCCGGCCGAAGGCGCCCACCTGGACTTCCCAGGCGCCGCCCGTCCGCACCGGCGCCGGCTGCACGTAAGCGGTGCGAACGATTGGCCGGTAGGCGGGCGGCCGATAGGCGGCCGGCGTCGCCATGCCGGAGGGCGGCGGCGGCGGGTCATAGCGCCCGATCGCGGTCGCAGCCGGCAAGTAGGAGGCCGGCCGGACGGCGGACTCGGTGGCGGGTTCGGGCGTGAGCGTCTCGACGACGGGTGGCGAGACGCAGGGCTGCGACGGGTCGTAGGCC
>CAXTUK010000241.1:0-1896 GCA_964247395.1 uncultured Acetobacteraceae bacterium | reverse complement strand
GAGGAGATGGCGGGCCCGGGTCCGGCCTGGGGGACCGGCCCCGGCGCGGGCTCGGCCCGCGCGACCTCGATCGGCGCCGGCGCGTCGGCGTCGCCGAGATGCGGCGCGATGGAGGCGACATAGTTCTCCGTCTCGGCCGGCAGCCCGCCCTGGCCGGCCAGGTAGTCGTCGACGCGGGCGGGGCCCGCATTGTAGGCGGCGAGGAAACCGGGCGAGCCGTACTTGTCATACATCTGCCGGATGTAGGCGGCGCCGGCCATGATGTTGTCGTGCGGGTCGAAGGGGTCGCCGCCCAGGTCGTATCGCGCCTGCAGGTCGGCGTAGGTGGCCGGCATCAGCTGCATCAGCCCCATCGCGCCGGCGCTTGAGGTGATGGGCTGGCCGTCGAGATACTCGTGGCCGCCCGACTCCTGGTGCATCACGGCGCGTATCCAGGGCGCCGGCACGCCGAACCGGTTCGAGGCCTCCTCGATGTAGGGTCCCCACGGGTCGTCGGCGGGGCCGGGGGCTGGATAGGAGCTTCGCTCCGGCGCGTAGCTCAGGCGAGCCGGCTGGCTGCCGCAGGCGCCCAGCAGGCAGAGCAGCGCGAACAGGCAGGCGCGGGCGAGCGGTCGGGCCATCGGAGGCTCCGCGGAAGACCCTCTATTGTCCAGGCAAGCGGTCGAACTTCAAGCGTGATAAGAGGAGCGGGCCGCAAGCCGGTTGTCGCGTGGCGCGCGCGCCACGCTCGCGCGCCAGAGCAGGTTCTCACAGCAGGTTCTCACAACAGGCTGTGGGCGTGGCGTAGGTCGGCGACGAAGGCCGCGTATTCCCGCGCCTTCGACTCCTCGTCGGGCAGGCGCAGCAGGTAGGACGGGTGCACGGTGACGAACACCTGCGTATTGCCCGCGTGCGCGATCGGCCGCCCGCGTTCGCGCGAGATCGTCACGGCGCGCCCCAGCACGGCGCGCGCCGCGGTGGCGCCGAGCAGCACCGTGACCGCCGGCCTGATCGCCTGGCGCTCGGCCTCGAGCCAGCCGGCGCAGGCGACGATGTCGGTGGTGTCCGGCTTCTGGTGGATCCGCCGCTTGCCGCGCGGCTCGAACTTGAAGTGCTTGACCGCATTGGTGACGTAGACGTCGCGACGGTCGATGCCGGCCTCCCTGACCGCGCGATCGAGGATCTGGCCGGCGGGACCGACGAACGGACGCCCGACAAGGTCCTCCTGGTCGCCCGGCTGCTCGCCCACCATCATCATCCGTGCGGTCTCGGGACCCTCGCCGAACACGGTCTGCGTCGCCGGCTCCCACAACGGACAACGCCGGCAGTCGGCGGCCTCGCGGGCGAGGGCTGCCAGAGCGCCGGTGGGCTCGGGCAGCACGTCGCCGATCGCCGGCGCCTCCGGCTCCGGACGGCGTGTCTCGGTGCGCGGGCGCGGCGCTTGCGGCTGGTCGATCATGGTCCCGGTCCTCTCGGCGGCTGAGCGGATCAGCTCCGGTATCGCGGCGGCCTCCGGCAGGTTGCGCCAGTACTTCTTCGGCATCTCCGAGCGCATCGCCGCCACCTTGAGGCGGGCCGGGTTGAAGATGCTGCTGAAATAGGCGCGCCAGTAGCGTTCCAGCGCGTCGTCGTCGGGCACGTCGGCGAGCGACGCGCCGGGTCCGAACTCGGTGTCCTCGCCCGTCCAGTGCAGGCTGCGGTAGGGGGTGAGGATCGAGAACCGCATGGTCGCGAAGCGGCGGACGAAGAAACCGGCGTTGGCCTCGACGATGAAGTGGTCGGGCTCGAACCAGGCGACGTGGCGCGGGCCGTCCGGCTCCTCGACCTCTCGGAAGCGGACGAAGGCGCGCATCTTGTGGGTGTCGCGGCGCACCGACTGGGCGAGCCGGATCGCGTGATGCACGGCAGGGTCGGTGA
>CAXTUK010000240.1:0-4208 GCA_964247395.1 uncultured Acetobacteraceae bacterium | reverse complement strand
CGATCGCGAACACGCAGATCGCGGCATGCGACGCGGCCGCCCGGCTGCCTGGGCGGAAATGATGCCGATAGAGGCCGATCGCCTTTTCCGCCCCGAAGCCGTCGCTGAAGAACCAGGCGAAGCAGTAGGGCAGCCCCAGCAGCGCCGCCGTCTGCGCCCCCCAGTCCGAGCTCCCCAGAATCCAGACCTCCGGCACGGTCGGCCCGCGCGGCTCGGCCATCACCGAATGCCCCCCGAACTGGGTGCCCAGCGCCTGCCCGTCGAGCAGCGCCATCACCTCCTGCACATGGATGCCAAACCGCTCGGCCTGTCCGCGCACGTTCGGGTTCAGCGCCAGCGCGGTCGCCATGTCCGACCCGGGCGCCCGCCCAAGCCCCAGATCGATCCGTCCCGGCGCGATCGCCTCCAGCACGCGAAACTGCTCGGCGACCTTCAGGCTGGCGTAATGCGGCAGCATCACGCCGGCACTCCCGACCCGGATCGCCTTCGTTCGTGCCGCGATCGCGGCGATCAGCACCTCCGGCGCCGTCCCGGCGATGCTCGCCGAATTGTGGTGCTCGCTGACCCAGTAGCGCGCGTAGCCGAGCCGGTCGGCCAACGATGCAAGTTCGAGGGTCTCGGCGATCGACGCGGCAGGTGCGACGCCCTGCCTGCTCGGTGACTGGTCGAGAACGGACAGCTTCATCGACCGCCATATGGTCGATCGGTCAGCGGTTTCCGAGGCACGCGAACACCGCGGCGCCCACGATGAACCCCACCAGCGTGCCGTTGATCCGGATGTATTGCAGATCGCGGCCGACCCTCAGCTCGAGCCTCTCCACCACCATCCGGTCGTCCCACTTGGCGACCACCCCGCCGATGAAATCCGCCAGCCTTACCCGCGCTCCTGGCAGCACCCGCACCACCCCGCTCGCGATCGCCGCGTCGACCCGCGCTCGCGTCGAGGCATCGTCGCGAAGCAGCCCACCCAGGCGCGACAGTCCGTCGTCGACGAACCGCGACAAGTGCCCGTCCGGGCGCTCGGCGTCGCGCTCGACGCCTTCTCGCAGTCGTTCCCAGACGTCCCCACCCCACGCCGTCACCGCCTCGTGAGTGACAAGGTTCTGGATCGACCGCCCGAGATCGACCGCCCGCTCCGGCTCGACCTCGAACCCTGCGATCTGCGCCTCGATCCAGCCCGTCACCGCTTCGCGTATTTCCGAGCCCTCCGGGTCGATCCCGTCGAGCTCGCTCCTTATCGCGGTCAGCACCCGGCTCGCGATCGAGCCGCCCAGCGCCCATCCGACCATCCGGCCGCCCTGCTCGCGAACCCGGTCGGCGATCAGGACCCGCAGCTGCGCTTCCTTGGATTCGAGCGCCAACCGCAACTGTCCCACCACGAAGCTCACCACCGCCTGATGCCGCTGCCCCGCTACCAGCGCCCGCAGCGCACGCGCGAACACCCGGCCCACCTCCGGCCCGTCGAACAGCGTCGGCAGCAGCGTCGAGAACAGCCGCCTCGCACTCCCGTCCGACATGGTCCGCATCAGTCGGGGCAGCGTGCCCGCCACCGTCGGCGTCAATGTCGCCCGCACCTCCGGCTCCGACAGCAGCCGGCCGAGCTCGCCCGGCAGGTCGAGCCGTCCCACCAAGCGAAGCATCTCGGCTTCGGTGAAAACCTGGTTGGCGATGAAGTGCCCGAGCGCGCGGCCGAGCCGCGCCTTCTCACGCGGGATCACCGCCGTGTGCGGGATCGGCAATCCGAGCGGCCGACGGAACAGGGCCGTCACCGCGAACCAGTCGGCGACCCCGCCGATGAACCCCGCCCGGCTCGCCGCGCGCAGCATGTCGAACCAGCGCCCGTGCGGCATCCACAGGCCGCCCACCGCGGCGGCGGCCATCAGCAGCAGCAGGCCGGCGGCGAACTTGCGGTGGCGCGAGAGGCGCCGCCGCAGCATGAAGTCTGTATCCGGTGGACTCATCGTCGTCTCAGCAAACCAGGGCTCCGAGGCTGTGACCCTATCGAGTTGGCGATCGGGAGACAGGCCCCGGCGGATCCAGGGCCGGCCCATCGCCTCGCTCCCAATAGCCTTGAAGCCTTGAAGCCTCGAATGATCCTTGACCAGACGGGACCGAAAGCCTCAGAACCTGTTTGTTCCAGTAACGGTTTCCGGGGGCCGACCCTCCGAAGTCGGGAGGCACCCCTGCACACGCTGACCGATTTCGGCGACGCTGCCATCACGCTGCCGTTGCTGGTCGTGATCGCCCTCTTTCTCGCCGTCCGCAGCGGCCTGCGCGCGCAGGCCGGCTGGACGGCCGCGATCGGAGGCGCCTTCGCCGCCATTCTCGTTCTGAAAATCCTGTTCGGCACCTTTCCCGTCCTCGGTCTGCCGATCGACGTGCGCAGTCCGAGCGGCCACACCGCGAGCGCCTCGGCCGCCTATGGCGGTCTGGCGCTCCTCCTGTTCGGTCGCTCGGCCGGGTTCTGTGCGGCCATTGCCACCGCGCTCGCGATCGGCGGCTCCCGGATTGCGCTCGACATGCACAGCCTGCCCGAAGTCCTGATCGGCGCCGCCGTCGGCATCGCCGCCGTGCTCGTCCTCGCGACATGGTCGCCCTCGGCGCCGCTGCGCCGGCATGACGCGTTTCTGCTCGCCGCCCTGGCAAGCGTGCTGGTGCTCGTCGAACACGGCAGGCACGCGCTCATCGAGCCCGCTTTGCAGCACCTGGAGCACAAGCTGAGGTCCTGACCGGTTCGCGCTTGCATTTGCCGACACGCGCATGGAGTCTCCGCCGGAGCTTCGGGCTAACGCCATGATCCGTCTCGAAGACGTTGATTTGGACAGGGGAATCGACCCGGGTGGCAGACGGCGAGGTCTGACTGGCATGACATGCTACGTTCCCGAAGGGGGCTTCCGGTGGATCACCGGCCCTGCGGGATCGGGCAAGTCGTCGCTGATCACGCTTCTCGCTGCTCGCCACCTGCCGCAATCCGGCAGCCTCACGCTGCTCGGGGTCGAGATCAGCCAAGCCGGGCGCAGAGAACGGGCGCGTCTGCGCCGGCGGATGGGCGTGATCGACGAGCATCGTCGTCTCCTGCCTGCCATGACGGTCTTCGAGAACACGGCGCTCAAGCTGCGCATCAACGGCGTCTCGGCCGCTGCCGCCCGCATCGACGCGCTCGATATGCTCGAGTGGGTCGGTCTCGCACACTTGGCCGACCGGCCGGCATCCCTTCTCTCGCGCGGCGAGCGCCTGCTGTGCGTCATCGCGCGAGCCCTCGTCTGCCGGCCGGCCCTGCTGCTGGCCGACGAGCCGACCGAGGGATTGGGCGAGGCGGAAGGCGGCCGATTGTTCCAGCTGATGCTCGAGATGAACCGCCTCGGCGCCACCGTCGTCGTCGCGAGCCGGAGCGAGGCTCTCCGCAGCGCTCATTCCGCGCCGACCCTGGCGCTGGACGCCGGCCGCTTGCGCGAGCGGGACATGTGAGCCGGCGTCTGGAACGCCGGGAGGTGCGGCGCCGCTCGCGTGCCGGCCGGTTGCGCCGTCTGCCGGCCTGCTCGCTCGATCGGACCAGGGGGTTCTGGCGCGAAGCCCTGATCGGGCTGGCTGGCGGCGCCGCGGTCGCGGGCGGCCTCCATGTCGAGGCCGCGGTCACCCGGCTCACCTCATCGTGGTCCGCGGCCGCCGGGCAGGAGCTGATCGTCGTCCCCGAGCCGGACGCCGCATCGACCGGACCGGACCGTCCGGCCGAGTCGCGCCTTGCCGCGGTGTTGTCGGCCGCCGGACCCGGCGCGTACCGGATCGAGCCGCAGGCGCTCGCGTCGTTGCTCGGCGGCTCGTCCGCCGAGATCCCGGCGCTGATCGCCCTGGGCGGCGTGCAGGCTCCGGACCTCGCGGCCCATGTCGAGGCGGTCGCCCCGGGAAGCGTCGTCGGCGTCGACGGCGGCAAGCCCGCAGCCCGCCTCGCGGCCTTCGGGGCACGCCTTCGACTGACGTGCCGGATCGTTCTCGCCGCCCTGGCCGGCGGCGCCATCGCCGCGATTGTGGCCGGCGCGATCGCGGGCGTGACCGCTTCGTCCAGCGCCGCCCGTCTGCTGCACCAGATGGGCGTCACCGACGGCGCCATCGTCCGTCATCTCGCCTGGCCACTGGCAGGCGCGGCCTTCTGCGGCAGCGCCCTCGGAATGGACGCCGCCCTGTCCCTCGGCCCGGAAGGTCTTGCGCGT
>CAXTUK010000239.1:0-4215 GCA_964247395.1 uncultured Acetobacteraceae bacterium | reverse complement strand
TCGCTGCCGGTGCGGGCCGCGCCGCCGCCCGGTTCGCGGCTGCCGCGGTGAGGAAGAACGTCAAGCCGGCGAAGGCCGCGGCGGACGGTCCGCCGGACGTCGCCGTCATCGACCGGCTGCATGCGCTGATCACCGCGCGACGGGACATCGACCCCAGACGCAGCCATTCCGCGCGCCTGCTCGCCCGCGGCACCCGCAAGGTCGCCCAGAAGCTCGGCGAGGAGACGTTCGAGTGCCTGATCGAGGCGGTGGCCGGCGCCCGCGACGGCCTGATCGGGGAGGCGGCCGACGTGCTGTATCACCTGGTCGTGCTGTGGGTCGACCAGGGGGTGCGGCCGGAGCAGGTCTGGGCGGAACTGCGACGTCGCCAAGGCGTCAGCGGGCATGACGAGAAGGCGGCGCGCGCGCCGGGAGCGAGCTGATGGCGATCGACGGGCTGGGCGCATACGACCGGGACAACATCTTCGCGCGCATCCTGCGCGGGGAGATCCCCGCCAAGCGGGTGTTCGAGGACGAGCACGCGATCGCCTTCGAGGACATCGCGCCGAAGGCGCCGGTGCACGTGCTGGTGATCCCGAAGGGCGCCTACGTCTCGTTCGCGGATTTCTCGCAGCGCGCGACGGATGCCGAGATCGGCGGCTTCGTCCGCGCCGTCGGCACGGTGGCGCGCCAGCTCGGCCTGGAGGCGCCGGGCTACCGCCTGTTGTCCAACATGGGCCCCGACAGCGGCCAGGAAGTCCCGCACCTGCATGTGCATCTGTTCGGCGGCCGTTTCCTGGGCCCGATGCTGGCTTCGTGACGCAGGGGGTCTGGGGGATCGGCTCCGATCCCTCAGCCTTGACTTTCCTTGCCTACTCCGCCGCCAGGAGCCCGAGCGCCTGATGCTCGAACAGCCGCCGATAGAGCCCGCCGTCGCGCGCCAGCAGCGCCGAATGCGCCCCATCCTCGATGATCCGCCCATGCCGGAACACCCGGATCCGGGCGAGGGCGCCCCCCGGCCACAGCCGGTGCGCGACGATGATCACCGTCCGCCCGGCCATCAGACGGCCCATCGCCTCCTGGATCAGCGCCTCGGATTCCGAATCCAGGCTCGACGTCGCCTCGTCGAGCACCAGGATGCGCGCACCCGACAGGAACGCGCGCGCGATCGCGACCCGCTGGCGCTCGCCGCCCGAGAGCTTGACGCCGCGCTCGCCCACCAGCGTCGCGTAGCCTCTCGGCAGGCGCTCGATGAAGGCGGCGGCGTTGGCGAGCCGCGCCGCCTCGACCACCTCGTGGAGGCGTGCGCCGGGCCGGCCGTAGGCGATGTTCTCGGCCAGCGATCGATGGAACAGGATCGGCTCCTGCTGCACGATCGCAATCTGCGCGCGCAGGCTCGCCTGCGGCACCGCGGCGACGTCGGCGCCATCGACGGTGATCCTGCCGCCATCCACGTCGTAGAGACGCTGCAGCAGCTTGACGAACGTGGTCTTGCCCGACCCGGACGGCCCCACCAGGCCGACCCGCTCGCCGGCGCCGATCCGCACGTCGATGCCGTCGAACAGCGGCGCCGCCTGCGCCGCGTAGCGGAACGCGACGCGCTCGAACGCGATCTCGCCGCGCGCGACGCGCAGTGGCCGCGCCCCGGGTGCATCCTCGACCCCGAGCCGCTCGGCGCCGAGCGCCACCAGCTCCTCGGCCTCGTTCACCGAACGCTGGATGTTGGAGATGTGCTGGCCCATGTCGCGCAGATAGCCCTGCACCAGGAAGATGGTGGTCAGCACGTAGGCGAGGTCGCCCGGGCCGGCGAGGCCGGTCCACCACAGCCGGAGCGCGTCGGCGATCACCAGCGTGCGCAGCACCAGCAGCGCCAGGCCCTGCGCGTTGCCGCTGTTGGTGCCCCTCACCCAGGTGCGTCTCGTCCGCTTCGCCCAGCGCGCCAGCGTCGCGGACAGGACTTGGTCCTCGCGCGCTTCGGCGCCGAACGCCTTGACCACCGAATTGCAGCTGATCGCGTCCGACAGCGTCCCCGACACGCGGCTGTCCCAACGGTTCGACAGCCGCGCCGAGGGCGACACGTAGCGAAGCTGCAGCACCGACGACAGCAGCACGTAGCCGACCGAAAGCGCACCCAGCAGCACGCCCATCTCCGGGAACCGCACCAGCAGGATCGCGGTCGCGAACACCAGCACCAGCACGCCGGGCAGCAGCAGCACCAGCAGCGTGTCGTTCAGCAGGTCGACCGCCCACATGCCGCGGGTGATCCGGCGCACGATCGAGCCCGCGAAGCTGCTCGCATGCCAGTCGGTCGAGAACCGCTGCACACGCCAGAACGCGTCCTGCGCGATGGCGGTCATGTTGTGGAGCGTCAGTCCGGTGATGCCTAGGAACGCCATCCGTCGCGCGGCCAGCGCGAGCACGCCTAGCGCGGTCATCGCCGCCAGGACGGCCAGTACGGCATGGCGGGTCGCCGGGTCGTGGGAGGGCTTCGCCACGTCCGTCACCAGGGCGCCCGACAGGATCGGCAGCAGGACGTCGGCGCCGGTCGAGACGACGACCGCGAGCACCACCTGCGCCACCAGCCACAGATGGCGGCGCCAGTGGGCGAACAGGAATGACAGCACGCCGACGACGGCGTTCCTGGCTTGCATCGAAACACTTTCAGACGATCAGGGGCTCCGCCCCTGGCCCCGCTGGGCACGCCGCCCTCTGATCCGCTCGACTCAGAGCTGGGCGTTGACGAAGACGGGGTTGCGCTGGCGGTCTAACGCGGCTCGCAAGGCCGCCGCAAGGTCGCGTTTCTCGGCGTCCCCGAGCACGCGGCCGAGTTCGACCTGACGGTCGCGGTGCGCGACCAGGAGGCGCGGGGTGGCGCCGGCCCGCTCCTCAAGCCGGACCCGCAGCCATCCGGCCGGGAGCTCGCACACGGCGCGTCGGCCGCGCGGGTCGGTGCGGATGACCCGGAGCGAGCTTTCGGTGAGCAGCACCAGCTCGCTCGCGCGCGCCGAACGCGCGTGCAGGAGCAGCAGCGTCGAGGCCAGCGCCACCTCCGCACCGCAGAAGCCGGTGACCGGCCAGGCGCCTAGCAGCAGGAACACCGCCGCCGACAGACCCGACGCCGCGCACAGGGCGAGCACGATGCGGCGCCCGGCGCGCGCCGACAGGCTGCGGTGCGGCGTGATGTGCGCCTCGAACATGACCGCGTCGCTCATGGTGCTCGAGTATGGCCCGGCGGCGGCAGTTTGCCAGCGTGTCCCAGGTCCGGTTCAGATGCCGCCATGGCCAGCCCGCGCAAGATCAGGATGCCCCGCGCCGCCGTCCGCCGGTTCCTCGAGGCGCTGGCGGCGGCGAACCCGAACGCCGAGAGCGAGCTCACCTTCACCACGCCCTACACGCTGCTGGTCGCGGTCGTCCTGTCGGCGCAGGCGACCGACAAGTCGGTCAATCTCGCCACCCCGACGCTCTTCGCCGAAGCGCCCGATCCCGCTTCGATGGTGGCACTCGGCGTCGAGGGCGTCGCCGGTCATGTCCGCCGGATCGGGTTGTGGCAGGCCAAGGCACGCAACGTGGTGGCGCTGTCGCAGATGCTGCTCGACCGGCATGGCGGGTCGGTGCCGGACGATCGCGCGGCACTCGAGGCGCTGCCCGGCGTCGGCCGCAAGACGGCGAACGTCGTCCTCAACGTGGCCTTCGGCGAGAGCACGATGGCGGTCGACACGCACATCTTCCGCCTCGGCAACCGCACCGGCCTCGCACCAGGTCCGACGCCGCGCGCGGTCGAGGACGGCCTGATCGCCCGCGTGCCGGCCGACATGCTGCGCCCGGCGCATCACTGGCTGATCCTGCACGGCCGCCATGTCTGCAAGTCGCGCACGCCGGAATGCTGGCGCTGCGCCGGCCGCGAATGGTGCCGGCACGAGCCGAAGACAGCTAGTCCCACCCCGAAGCCGCCGCCTCGTCCGTCTCTCGCGCCTCGACCCATTCGACCCGACCGTCGTCGAACTCCTCGCACTTCCAGAACGGAGCCCGGGTCTTGAGCCAGTCGATCAGGAAACGCGTCGCGTCCAGCGCCTCGCCCCGGTGCGACGCCGCCGCGAGCACCAGCACGATCGGCTCGCCCGGCGCCATCCGGCCGATCCGGTGGACGATCGTGCAGGCCAGCAGCCCGAACCGCCGCTCCGCCTCGGCCGCGATGTCGTCGAGGCACCGCTCGGTCATGCCCGGATAGTGCTCGAG
>CAXTUK010000238.1:0-4227 GCA_964247395.1 uncultured Acetobacteraceae bacterium | reverse complement strand
GTGACGCTTGAAATTGCGGGTGGCGCAATCAAGCCGGCCGGCGATTGCGGGGTTATGGGCTTCAGCCGAGGTCGCGGCGGGAGAACGGGTGCAGGGGCATGGGGGCGGCGCCACTGTCGCGGGCACGGAGCCGAGCGGGCTGGAAGGCGACGACGGACAGCCGATCGGCGGCAGTGCCGGCCGGACGCGACTGGTCGGGAAGCAGGGTCGGCAGCAGCTCGGCGAGCTGGGCGCCGCGGAACGGCTTCTGCAGGGTCGGGAAGCGGCCTTCCACCCCGGGAAGGTGCTCCGCGTCGGCGTAGCCGGTGATGACGAGGATCGGCAGACCGGGGCGGATGGCGCGCATGCGTTCGCCGGCGTCCGCACCGGTCAGGCCGGGCATGGCGAAGTCGATCAGCGCCATGTCGATCCGCTCGGCGCCGGCCACGCGGGCGACCGCCGAACGGCCGTTGGTCTCCTCGATGACGATGCAGCCGAACTGGCCGAGCAGCGCACGGGCGGCGGTGCGGACGTCGTCGTCGTCGTCGACGAGCAGGATGGTCTTGCCGTCCAGCGCCCCGGAGCGGTCGGGAACGGACGATGTCAGCGCCGGCGCCTGCACCTGCGCCCGGCTGCGCGGCATGAACAGCTGGACGGTGGTGCCGGCGCCGACCTTGGACGTGATGCGGACGCCGCCGCCGAGCTGCTGGGCGATGCCGAGCACCTGCGACAGGCCGAGGCCGGACCCCCTGCCTGGACCCTTGGTGGAGAAGAAGGGTTCGAAGGCGCGGGCCAGCGTTGCGTCGTCCATGCCGGTGCCGCCGTCGCGGACGTGCAATGCGACGTAGTCGCCGGGCGGCGGATCGGTGGCGGACCGGGATTCGGCGAGGACCACGTTGGAGGTTGCGACATGGATCGCGCCGCCGGCCGGCATCGCGTCCCTCGCATTGATCGAGAGATTGAGCAGGACGAGCTCGAGCTGGGTCGGATCGGCGTAGGCCGGCCAGAGGTCGGCGCCGAGGGAGGCTTCGATCCGGATGGCGCCGCCGATCGTGCTGGCGAGCAGCGGGTGCATGTCGCGGACCACCCGGTTCACGTCGACCGGACAGGGTGCGTGCGACTGTCGGCGGGAGTAGCCGAGCAGCTGGCTGGGCAGCTTGGCGCCGCGCTCGGTCGCCGACAGCGCGTTGCGCAGCAGCGCGCGCTGCTGCTCGTCGACGAGATGCTGCTCGAGCAGGTCGAGGTTGCCCAGGATGGCGGTGAGCAGGTTGTTGGTGTCGTGGGCGATGCCGCCGGTGAGCTGGCCGAGGGCCTCCATCTTCTGCGCCTGCCGCAGATCGGCTTCGGCCTGGACGCGGGCCGACACGTCCTGGAAAGCGGCGATGGCGGTGACGACCTGGCTGCGCTGGTCGCAGATCGGCGAGGCGCTGATCTCGAGAGTGACCGACGAGCCGTCGCCGCGGCGGAATGTCTGGAGTTCGCGGTCGACGATCTCCTCGTCGCGCAGCGCGCGCGACAGCGGGTCGCCGAAGCCCTCGGCGGACGGGAAGAAGCCGGAGCGTGCGGACTGGCGGTCGAGACCGGCGAGCACGCGGTCCGCCTCCCGGTTGGAGAACACCACCGCCTTCGTGGCCACGTCGGCGACGATGATGCCGAACGGCAGCTGCTCGAGCACGCGCCGGAGGCGTTCCTCGTTCTGGCGATGCAGCCGGTGCGAACGGGCGGCGAGCTGCTGGAGGCGTCGGTCGAACAGGGCCGCGAGCCAGCCGACCATCGAGACCAGGATCGAACAGAAACCGGCGGCGGCGGCAAGGCTGCCGGCAGGCACCGACGGGCCGCGGGACCCGAACGGAGCGGGTTGGAAGGTCGCTGCCCGCAGCGACGACCATAGCATCGCGGTCGAGAACAGGGCCGCGAGCAACGAGGCGGCGACGCGTTCCGAGGGGCGGCGCTTGCGGTTGCCCAGCAGGGCTACCGACGAGACGAGCGTCGCGAGGAGGAGGGAGAGCAGGAGCGGCAACGGGTCGATCCCGACCGGCACGACGCCGCGCAGGCCCGTCATGCCGATCGGACAGGTGGCGCAGAGACCAGCGCCCATGACGAGCGCGACGATGACGGAACGGCTCGGGTTCGCGAGCCGGCCAGCGGACGACAGGCCGAACCAGGCGGACAGCAGGCTCATCAGCAGCGCCAGGATCGTCGACCAGGCGTCCCAGGCGACAGGTGGATGCCAGGGCACGGAGAGGAAGGCCACGATGTGCATCGACCAGATCGCGAGGCCCGCCGAGCCGGCGGCGGTCGCGAGCCAGGCCGACCGGGACCAGCCGCTCCTGGCGTGCGCGCGGCGGGCGAGGTCGAGCGACGCGTGCCACCCGAAAACGGCGATCGCGAAGGTCGAGCCGATGACAGCCGGATCGAGACCTGCATGCATGCAGAACAACCTGAAGGAACGGAGCGCTCGGACGACCTGATCCTGATCGTTTCGATGCCGTTTTACAACAAGATTCCGGAGTCCGACCGTTGTTGTCTCAAAAACTGGTTTCCAGTGCGGCTCGTCTCAGAAGTGACTGAATCCGTGACGCGCCACATCCATCTCGATGCCGTTCCGGTCGAGCACAGCCACGCGCGGCGCGCCCAGATGGAAGCGGCCGATCCGGCTCACGTCGCAGCCGAGCCGCCGGGCGGCGTCGCGCAGCGCGTTCTCGGCGTCGGGGTTGATCGCGAGCAGGAGTTCATAGTCGTCGCCGCCCGACAGGCAGGTCTCGAGCCAGGCGGCCCCGGCCGCGCGGGCCTGGCGCGAGAGCGGGACGCGATCGCATTCGATGTCGAGCGCGAGATCGCCGGCGCGGCACAGATGCATCGCGTCCTGCAGCAACCCGTCGGAGACGTCGATGGCCGCGTTGGCGACGCCCCGAATCGCGAGACCGATGCGCGGCCGCGGCAGGTGGTAGCGATCGGCGAGCGCCCCGTCGGGATCGCCGAGCTGGCCACGAAGTACGAGCAGCCCGAGCGCTGCGTCGCCGATCGTGCCGGTGACCCAGAGCCCGTCGCCGGCCCGCGCGCCCGAGCGGCGGACGGCGGCCCCGGCGGGTACCTGCCCGACGATGGTGATCGACATCGAGAGCGGGCCCGCGGTCGACGTGGTGTCGCCGCCGAGCAGCGCGAGGCCGAAGTGACGCTGGTCGGCGGCGAGCCCGCGGCTCATTTCGGCGAAGAATTGGTCGTCGTGACCGGCAGGGACGCAGAGAGTGAGAAGATAGCCGATCGGGTCGGCGCCCATGGCAGCGAGATCGGACAGGTTGGCCCGGAGCAGCTTGCGGCCGAGATCGTGCGGCGGGTCGGTGGCGAGGAAGTGCACGCCTTCGACCATGGCGTCGGCGGCGAGCACGATCTCGGCGCCGGGCGGCGGCGCGAGAAGTGCGGCGTCGTCCTGCAGGCCGAGCGAACCTTCGCCGGCGAGCGGGCGGAAATGCCGGTCGATGAACGCGAACTCGGCCGGCAGCGCGGTCATCTCCGGTCGCGGTTCACAGTCCCTCGGCCGCGAATTCGGTCGCGCGAAGGGTGCGGGCGAGGCGGTCGAGCAGGCCGTTGACGAGGCGCGGCTCGTCGCCGTCGAAGAAGCCGTGGGCGACGTCGAGATACTCGTTGATCACGACCCGTGCCGGCGGCCCGTCCTCGAGCGAGAGCTCGGCGCAGGCGGCGCGCAGCACGGCGCGCAGCACCGGGTCGAGCCGGTGGAAGGGCCAGTCGGCGGGCAGTGCGCCCGCGACGAGCGCGTCGAGCTGGTCCTGACGCCGCGATGCGGTGCGGACGATGCGGCTGAACAGGCGGACGTCGGCGTCGGGAACGCGGCCCTCCTCGAAGCCGTCGCCCGGCAGGCGGCCGAGCCGGTGACGCACGAACTGGTCGATGACGGTCTCCGCGCTCTCGCCCGCCTGTTCGCTCTGGAACAGCGCCTGGACGGCACCGACGCGGGACGCGGTGCGCGGGCGGGCCGGGATCATGAATGGTCGCCGTGACGGCGGGCGACCGCGATCTGGCCGAGGCAGGCGAGTGCCGCCTCCTCGCCCTTGTTGGCGCCGCCGTCGAGGCGGGCGCGGACGAGCGCCTGCTCGGTGGTTTCGACCGTGAGCAGGCCGGTGCCGAGCGCGATGCCGTAGGTCAGGGCGAGATGCATCAGGCCGGCCAAGGTGGCGTCGCAGATATGGTCGTAGTGCGAGGTCTCGCCGCGGATGACGCAGCCCAGGG
>CAXTUK010000237.1:0-4235 GCA_964247395.1 uncultured Acetobacteraceae bacterium | reverse complement strand
TACGTGATGTGCAAGGGGATGAACCGCTCGATCTTCAACGTGCTGCTCGGCGGCTGGGGGTCGGAGAGCGGCGGCGCCGCGGCGGCGGATCCCGCGAGTGCCGACCGGTCGGTCAAGGCGGGCAACGCCGAGGATGCCGGCTTCATCATGCGCAACGCGTCCAAGGTGATCGTGGTGCCCGGCTACGGCATGGCGGTGGCGCAGGCGCAGCATTCCCTGCGCGAGATGGGCGACCGGCTGAAAGCGGAGGGCGTGGAGGTCAAATACGCGATCCATCCGGTGGCGGGACGGATGCCTGGGCACATGAACGTGCTGCTGGCGGAGGCGAATGTGCCCTACGACGACGTGTTCGAGCTCGAGCAGATCAACACCGAGTTCAGCACGACCGACGTGGTGTACGTCATCGGGGCGAACGACGTGACCAATCCGGCGGCGAAGTCGGATCCGAACAGCCCGATCTACGGGATGCCGATCCTGGAGGTCGACCGGGCCAAGACCGTGCTGTTCGTCAAGCGGTCGATGGCGTCGGGATACGCTGGGGTGGACAACGCGCTGTTCTTCAAGCCGAACACGATGATGCTGTTCGGCGACGCCAAGAAGATGACCGAGGAGATCGTCCAGTCACTCGGCCGATAGGCCTACCAGCGCGCGCGATCGCGCGATCGCGCCCACATGTAGGCCAGCGCGATCACGGCCACGACCAGGATCAGCGCCTGCGTCAGCGTCAGGTGCGAGATCAGCCGGAAGATGACGCTGAAGATCAACCCGTTGATCACGCTGTGGACGATCATGCTGGTCAGGCCGCCGACCATCGCGCCGCCGCCGTGATAGTAGTCGAGGATGACGAGGTTCATCGGGCCGGGATGCCTTTCGGGTGGTGGATCAACGGGTCGCCATGACACCGGCCGAAACCGTTGACAAGCCGGACCTGTCTCGCAACGTTGAGGAACACGCCGGACAGCGCGAGAAGCCGGCGACTGAGCAAGGGAGAACAGGGGTGGACGCGACCGTCGGCCGCCCTGCGGTCCGCAGGGAGAAGCGCACGTCCATCCGAGGTGTCACGCTGCCCTTGATCGCGCCGGCGGTCGTGGTTCTGCTGATCTGGTCGATCGTGCCGCTGGTGATGACGCTCTATTACAGCGTGCAGCACTACAACCTAGTCGATCCGACGCAGACGGGCTTCGCCGGGCTCGACAATTACTGGTACCTGATCACCGATCCGGACTTCCTGACGTCATTGCTGAACACGCTGATCCTGGTCGGCGGCGTCCTGGTGATCTCCGTCGGGCTCGGCACCGTTCTCGCGGTCCTGTACGACCAGGAGTTCTTCGGCCGCAACATCGCCCGGCTGCTGGTGATCGCGCCCTTCTTCGTCATGCCGACGGTCTCCGCGCTGGTGTGGAAGAACCTGATGCTTCACCCGATCTACGGGGTGGTCTCGGCGCTGCTGCGCGCTGTCGGGCTGCAGCCGATCGACTGGTTCGGCCAGGCGCCGCTGCTGACGCTGGTGCTGATCCTGTCGTGGGAATGGCTGCCGTTCGCGCTGCTGATCCTGCTGACCGCCGTGCAGTCGCTCGACCACGAGCAGCGGGAAGCCGCGCGGATGGACGGCGCGGGCGCGCTCGATCAGTTCCGCTTCATCATCGTGCCGCATTTGCGACGGGCGATCGGCGTGGTGATCATGATCGAGACGATCTTCCTGCTGACGATCTTCGCCGAGATCTTCGTCACCACGTCGGGCGGCCCGGGGGTCGCCACCACCAATCTCGCCTTCCTCATCTACGCCCGCGCGCTGCAGAACTTCGACGTGGGCGGCGGGTCGGCGGGCGGCGTGGTCGCGATCATCCTCGCCAACGTGGTCGCCTTCTTCCTGGTTCGTTCGGCCGCACGCAACCTGGAGACCTGAGCGATGAAGCAGACGGCGCTGCAGACGCTGGTCATCGGCCTGCTCGGCTGGGCCATCGCGGTGATCATGTTCTTCCCCATCTTCTGGATGGTGTTGACCGGGTTCAAGAGCGAGCTCACCGCGGTCGCGACGCCGCCGCGGCTGTTCTTCCATCCGACCTTGCAGAGCTATGCCGAAGTCCAGGCGCGGTCGAACTACCTGCTGTTCGCGTTCAACAGCGTCGCGATCTCGGTCGGCGCCACGATCGTGGCGCTGCTGCTGGCGATCCCTGCGACGTACGTGATGGCGTTCGCGCCGACCAAGCGGACGCGCGGGACGCTGCTGTGGATGCTGTCGACGAAGATGCTTCCGCCCGTGGGCGTGCTGATCCCGATCTATCTGCTGGCGAAGAACTCCGGCCTGCTCGACACGCGCACCGGATTGATCATCGTCTATGCGTTGTCGAACCTGCCGATCGTGGTCTGGATGCTGTTCACGTTCTTCAAGGAAGTGCCGCGCGACATCCTGGAGGCCGGCCGCATGGACGGGGCGACGCGCGCGGGCGAACTGTGGCACGTGCTCCTGCCGCTCGCGCTGCCGGGAGTTGCCTCGACCGGATTGCTGTCGCTGATCCTGTGCTGGAACGAGGCGTTCTGGTCGCTGAACCTCACCTCGTCGAAAGCGGCGCCGCTGACGGCGTTCATCGCCTCGTTCTCTTCGCCCGAGGGGCTGTTCTTCGGCAAGCTTTCCGCCGCGTCCACGCTCGCCGTGGCACCGATCCTGATCTTCGGCTGGCTCAGCCAGCGCCAACTGGTCCGCGGACTGACGTTCGGCGCGGTGAAATAGGAGACCGACATGGCCACCCTCGCATTGCGCGACATCCGCAAGAGCTACGCCGGGCATGAGGCGATCAAGGGGGTGACGCTCGACGTCGCCGATCGGGAATTCGTGGTGTTCGTGGGCCCATCGGGCTGCGGCAAGTCGACGCTGCTGCGGATGATCGCGGGGCTCGAGGAGATCAGCGAGGGCGACCTGCTGATCGATGGGAAGCGGGTCAACGACATCGGACCAGCCGATCGGGGCCTGGCGATGGTGTTCCAGTCCTACGCGCTCTACCCGCACATGACGGTCGAGGAGAACATGGGCTTCGCGTTGCGACTGGCGAAGGTACCGGTGGCGGAGCGGAAGGCCAAGGTGGCTGAGGCCGCGCGCATCCTGCAGCTCGAACCCTACCTGGCGCGAAAGCCCGGCCAGTTGTCGGGCGGTCAGCGGCAGCGCGTGGCGATCGGACGGTCAATCGTGCGCAAGCCCAAGGTGTTCCTGTTCGACGAGCCTCTGTCGAATCTCGATGCGGCGCTGCGCGGCCAGATGCGGATCGAGCTCGCGAGCCTGCACGAACAGCTGTCGGCGACGATGATCTACGTCACGCATGACCAGATCGAAGCGATGACGATGGCCGACAAGATCGTGGTTCTGCAGGCAGGCCTGGTCGAGCAGGTCGGGTCGCCGCTCGAGCTCTATCACCGACCCCGCAACCTGTTCGTGGCAGGCTTCATGGGATCGCCGCGGATGAACCTGCTGCCGGCTACCGTCAGCTCGGTGGACCACGCGGGCGTCACGGTCGCTGCATCGGGCGATGTCCATGTCACGGCGCCGGTCGCGACGGACGGCCTCAATTCGGGCATGAACGTCACGCTCGGCGTCCGTCCAGAGCATATCGCGATCAACGACAACGGGCCGATCGCCGGGCGCGCGCTGATCGCGGAACGGCTGGGCGGACTGACCCTCCTCCATGTGGAGCTGAGCGACAAGACGACGCTGGTCGTGCAGACGGATGGCGCGGACGCCACCCGCGTGCACGAGCCGGTGCGATTGTCGATCGATGGTGCGCACTCCCAGGTGTTCCTGCCGAACGGCCTGGCGGCCGACCACAGGCAGCTTCATCCGCTGGTGGCCTGACCACCGGGAACCGGCCACGGGAGCCGTCGCTTGTGTCTGACCAGATTTGCGAATAGTTCTCACTTGCAGGATTGCAGGCGAGGGCCGCGAACATGACCGAGCGACATGGGACCATGACAGCCGGCCGCCGACCGGGACGGCTGAGTGGACGGCTGGCTCTGGCGGTGTTCGGCCCGGGCCTGGTGGTCATGCTGGCCGACACCGACGTCGGCAGCGTGATCACCGCGGGTCAGAGCGGCGTGCAATGGGGCTACCGGCTGCTCCTGCTGCAATTCCTGCTGATGCCGATCCTCTACATGGTCCAGGAATTGACCGTCCGCCTCGGCATCTTCACCGGGCGCGGGCACGGCGAGCTGATCCGTGACACGTTCGGGGGTTTCTGGGCCTGGGT
>CAXTUK010000236.1:0-4240 GCA_964247395.1 uncultured Acetobacteraceae bacterium | reverse complement strand
TCGCCGCCGTCGCCCGATCTCAGGTAGATTTTCGCCTGATCAAGAAATTTCATGCCGCATTCGCAGGGGCGCGGCCCCGGGACCCCGCTGGGGCCGGCGGCCCCAGACCGGCATCTACTCGGCGGCTTGTGCGGCGGGCTCGACCGAGACCTGGACGCGGCCCTCGGCGCGATGGCGGAACTTCACGTGTCCCTCCACCAGGGCGAAGATCGTATGGTCCCGGCCCAGGCCGACGTTCGTGCCCGGCAGCACCTTCGTGCCGCGCTGGCGGATGATGATGTTGCCGGCCAGCACGTGCTCGCCGCCATACTTCTTCACGCCCAGGCGCCTGCCTTCCGTGTCGCGCCCGTTTCGCGACGAGCCGCCGGCTTTCTTGTGTGCCATCTCTCGTGCTCCCGCTCAGGCCGCGTCGATGCCGGCGATCCGCAGCACCGTCACGTGCTGCCGGTGCCCCTGCTTGCGCCGGCTGTTCTGCCGCCGCCGCTTCTTGAAGATGATCACCTTGTCGAGCCGGTCCTGCGCGATCACTGTCGCGGTGACCGTCGCACCAGCCACCAGCGGCGCCCCGATCGTGGTGCCCGCGTCCGAGCCGACCGCGAGCACGTCGGTGAACGTGATCGTCGAGCCGGCCTCGCCCTCGAGCTTCTCGACCTTGAGGACCGCCTCAGGCACGACGCGATACTGCTTTCCGCCCGTGCGAATCACTGCGAACATTCAGTCTATCCCGATCTGCCGGCGAGGCGGAGACCACGCCCGGTCGCTTTTTGTAGTGGGCCGATCACCGCCGGCAGACCGCGGCCTATACGAAAGCCACCTGCCCAGGTCAAGACACCGGCCGAGGTTGCGAACGTGATGCAGCCTCTCTATACCCCAGCCACCGCCAGTGGAGAGGTGCCGGAGCGGTCGATCGGGGCGGTCTCGAAAACCGTTGTGCGTGCAAGCGTACCGTGGGTTCGAATCCCACCCTCTCCGCCAGCCGCGGGCAGTGCGATCCGCAAGCTACAGCTCCGTCAGCATCTCATCCAGAGTGACGGGGCAAGTCCCCGGCAGCGGCAACGGCAGCGATCCGTCGATCGCGTCAGGCAAGGTGCCGATTGCGTCGCGATAGAGCTCCTCGACATCAAGGCGCTTTCGGATCGAGGGGGAAAAGCGGCGTCGCGCCTGCAGGCGAAAACTCCTCGCCTCGCTGCCGGCAACGCGCCGCAACAGATCGGCTTGATGCTCCGACCAAAGGTAAGGATGTCGGCATCGTAGAGGTCGCTCATGGCTCGACCCTTCTGATCTGCGGCAGGCGGCCGCCTCGAGCGGACGGTAGCATCAACGGCCTGGCATCCAACCGGTCAATCACCTTTCTCCCACACGGACCTGCAAGCCGCGCTCCTCCCGTCGGACGAGACCAGATCGAGGATCGTCACGAACCTTGCCCGGACAGCCTGAACACCGAACCGGCCCGCGCGGGTCACTCCTCCTCGCGCATTGCCAGGATCACCACGCGCGCGATCAGGACCGTCGGAAGCAACTGCCCGAGTGTGGCTTCGAGCGTGCACAGGCTGCGCGCGATCGGCCGGACCGGCACGATGTCGCCGTAGCCGACCGACGTGAGGGTGGTGAACGAGAAATAGTCCGTCGCCGCCCGGAATGCTGCTCGCCCCCCCGCCGCCGGCAGGTGGGCATAGGCTCCCGGCAGCAACTCCGCGACGATGCGGTGCACGAAGGCGAACAGCAGGCCAAGATTGAGATAGAGGACGATCGCCCCGCGGATCCGGTGATTGGTGAAGCGGCCGGGCCGGAACACGGCGGAGAACACCACGACGCTCAGCACGACGAAGGTCAGCAGCGCGACCAGGTTGCCGGCGACCTCGGCGGCCACGCCGTTCAGCAGGCTGCGCAGGACTTCCGAAGCGCCGGCCAGCACCAGGGTCCCCAGACCGACCGACAGCGTCCATCGGCCGCGCGCCATGAGGATGGTCAGCGACATGAACAGGAGCAGGAGCAGCGCCGCCGCCTCCGGCGGGAACCGCAGGCCCTCCGCGGTCGCAGGCGCCAGGCCGAAGATCGTGATGAGCTGCACCGCGAGCAGCCAGGTCAGGCTGTGGTCGCGCCAGCGGTCCCGGACATGATTGAGCCGAACGAGAAATCCCGCATCGTCGGCGAGGATACGGTCCTCCATGCTCTCATCCGACATGGCTGACCTCTCGCGCGCCACTGACGACCCGTCCTGGACGTGTCATACCCCGACGGCACATCCAGGTCAGCAAGGCTCGGGGGCGGAGCCCCGATCTGACCGCGGACAACCGAAGGGCAGTAGACATGGCGTTGCGCTATCCCGACAGGACCGCCGAGGCCTACGATTTCCAACTCACCGTCGGACATCTGCTCGACGCCGCCCTCGTCACGTCGGCCGATCAGGAGATCGTCTATCGCGACCAGGTCCGGATGACCTACCGGCAGTTCCGGTCGCGCATCGGCCGCCTCGCCTCCATGCTCGCCTCGCTCGGCGCCACCGAGGGCGCCGTCGTCGGCGTGCTCGACTGGGACAGCCACCGCTATCTCGAGAGCTATTTCGCGATCCCGATGATGGGCGCCGTCCTGCTCACCGCCAACGTGCGCCTGCCGCCCGCGCAGCTCGCCGACACTATCGATCGCGCCGAGGCCGAAATCCTCCTGGTGCACCGCGATTTCCTGCCGCTCGTCGCGACGCTCCGAGCCTCGATGCCGCGCGTCCGGACCATCGTCGCCCTGATGGACGGCGAGCAGGCGCTTCCGCCCCCCGAGGCAGCCGGCGAATACGAAGCCCTCATGGCAGGCGCCGCCCCTGACTTCGCCTTCCGCGACTTCGACGAGAACGCCCTCGCGACCACCTTCTTCACCACCGGCACCACCGGCGCGCCGAAACAGGTCTGCTTCACCCACCGTCAGATCGTCCTGCACGCTCTCGCGACCAACGCGCCCTTCGGCAACATCAAGGGTCGCGGCTTCGGAGCCGACGACGTCTACATGCCGCTCACCCCGATGTTCCACGTGCATGCCTGGGGCCTGCCCTACGTCGCGACCATGCTCGGGGTGAAGCAGGTTTATCCCGGCCGCTACGACCCGGACGCCATCCTCGCGCTGCGGGCGCGCGAGGGCGTCACCTTCTCGCACGGCGTGCCGACCATCCTGCAGATGGTGCTCGCCGCCGCCGACCGCACCGGCGCCGACCTCTCCGGCTGGCTGATGATCGTGGGCGGCTCGGCGCTCACCCAGGCGCTCTGCCGCGAAGGGCGCAAGCGCGGCATGGACCTCCTCGCCGGCTACGGCATGTCCGAGACTGCCCCCATCGTCAGCCTCGCCCGCCCACGGCCCGGCTCCGATGGTCGCGACGAGGCCGGTATCGCGGCGCTGACCACGACCGGCGTGCCGACCCCGCTCGTCACGGTCCGGGTCGTCGACGAGGAGATGCGCGACGTCCCCGCCGACGGCGCGTCTCGCGGCGAGATCGTGCTCCGCACGCCCTGGCTCACCCCCTGCTATGTCGGCGACCAGCGCGCCTCCGAGACGCTCTGGCGCGGCGGCTGGCTGCACACCCAGGACGTCGCCACCATCGACGCGAACGGCGCGCTGCAGATACGCGACCGACTCAAGGACGTCATCAAGACCGGCGGCGAGTGGCTCTGCTCCATCACGCTCGAGGAGATCATCTCCGATCTCGACACGATCGACATGGTGGCCGTCGTCGGCGTCCCCGACGTGAAATGGGGCGAGCGGCCGATCGCCGTCGTCGTTCCCGCTACCGGCCGCGAGGTCACGCTCGATCAGCTCAACCGCCGGCTCGACACGGCGATCGCCAGCGGCGACGTCAGCCGCTATGCCAGGCTCGAGCGGCTCGAGATCCTGGCCGAGCTTCCGCGCACCAGCGTCGGCAAGATCGACAAGAAGGCGCTGCGGGCCCGCTATGCCGCGCCGTTGCCGGCGTGAACCGCCCGCCGCTCCGGCCGCGCGCCGCCTATCGCCATTGGCACCGGGTCAGCCTCCGCTGGAACGACAACGACATCTACGGTCACGTCAACAATGCGATCTATCATTTCTGGTTCGACTCGGCCGTGAACGATTTCCTGATCGGCAACGAGCTGCTCGATATCCTTGCCGGTGACATCATCACCTACGCCGTCGAGAACGCCTGCCGGTATGCAAGCCCGTTGCGCTACCCGGGCATCGCCGAGATCGGCCTCGTGCTGGCGTCCCTCGGCAACTCCAGCAT
>CAXTUK010000235.1:3263-4243 GCA_964247395.1 uncultured Acetobacteraceae bacterium | reverse complement strand
GGTCCACCCGACGGACGTGGCCAGCCCGGGCTCGGTCGACCTGCTGTTCGACGCCATCCGGCAGCGCTTCGGCCGGCTCGACCTGCTGTTCAACAACGCCGGCGTCAGCATCTCCGGCGCACCCGACGCCCTGACCTTCGAGCAATGGCAGTCGGTGGTGTCGATCAACCTGACCGGGTCGTTCCTCTGCGCGCAGGGAGCGTTCCGCCTGATGCGCGAGCAGCGGCCGCCGGGCGGCCGGATCATCAACCACGGCTCGATCTCGGCGCACGCGCCAAGGCCTGACTCGGTCGCCTACACCGCGACCAAGCACGCGATCACCGGTCTGACCAGGTCGCTCTCGCTGGACGGCCGCCGGCACGGGATCGCGTGCGGCCAGATCGATATCGGCAACGCGGCGACGGCCATGGGAACGACCTCGCAGGCCGGCGTCAAGCAGGCGCACGGGGCGGTGGCGGTCGAGCCGACCATGGACGTGGGCGACGTGGTCCGGGCGGTGCTGTTCATGGCGTCGATGCCGCCGGAGGCGAACGTGCAGACGATGACGGTGATGGCGACCGCGATGCCGTTCGTCGGCCGCGGCTGACCCGGACGGGGCGGACCGGATCACCAGCCTGACGGGCCGACGGCCGTGTCTTTTTTGATCACGACCGCGCGAACGTGAGGGCGAGCGGCTTTGCGGCAGTGCAACATTGCTTGACATAACGCCCGGCGATAGTGCACGTTCGAACTTGTCATAACAGGTCACCCCTGCTCTGACGTGCCCGAATGACAGTCGCGGAGTTGCCATCTTGAATATCATGGCAGAACCCAGGATGTCGTTTCCGGACAACGGAAGTCTTCGGACGGCTTCTGCGGGAAACGCCAACTATCCTGACTACGAGGTCCACCCGATCGTCTCCGGCTCGGTCCTGGCGACCGAGGCATTGTTGCTGGTCGCGATCTCGCTGGGCATCGGTCATTTCGTGACGCCCGAGATA
>CAXTUK010000235.1:0-3253 GCA_964247395.1 uncultured Acetobacteraceae bacterium | reverse complement strand
GGGGGCGGCGGGCGGGGCGCCGGGTTCGTCTTCCCTCTCCGGGCACACGCCCGCGCCCGCCTCGGCGGGGTCGCGATCGGCGACCTGCGGTCGCAGTCGCGACGGCTGCTCGCCGAGATGGCGCTCGGCGCGATGCTGATCGTGGCCACCCTGAGCCTGCTGTCGTGGCCGCTCAGCCGTTCGGTTCCCGAGGCCGCGCTCTGGTTCGCCGCCGGTACCGTCCTGCTGGTGACCGCGCGTGCCGGGTTCTCGTTCGTTCTCGGCCATCGGCGCCTCGCCGACTGCCTCGTGCGGAGGATCGCGGTGATCGGCAGCTCGGGGCCGGCCGTCAGGCTGCAGGAGCGGCTCGGCGCGAGCGCGGCGTTCAGCGTCGTCGGCCGGTTCGACGACGATGCCGGGACCTCGAGCCGGTTCGATGTCGAGGGCGACGTCGAGGCGCTGGTGGCGCTCAGCCATCAGGAGCGCCTCGATGCGATCGTGATCGCACTCCCCTACGAGCGGCGCCACGAGCTGCCCGAGATCTGCCTCCGCCTGCGCCGGGTTCTCGCGGACGTCTACGTCGCACCGCACCTGCTCGACGATGCCGAACTGCTGCTGCCGCAGACCCGGCTGGGGCCGCATCTGTTCGCCGTCGCCCAGAGGCGCCCGCTCAACGAGTGGCAGCGCATCCAGAAGGCGGCCTTCGACCGATTCATCGGGCTCGTGCTGTTCGTCGGCCTCTCGCCGGTGCTCCTTGGCCTGGCGCTCGCGATCAAGCTCGACTCGCCGGGTCCGGTGATCTTCCGCCAGACCAGGCTCGGGCTGAACAACCAGCCGTTCACCGTCTTCAAGTTCAGGAGCATGCGGACCGAGCATGCCGACCTGCTCGCCGACCGGCAGACCTCGCGCGGCGATCCTCGGGTCACCCGCATCGGAGGTTGGCTGCGCCGGCTGAGCCTCGACGAGCTGCCGCAGCTGATCAACGTGCTGCGCGGCGAGATGTCCCTGGTTGGTCCGCGGCCGCATGCGCCCAACACGCGCGCCGGCGGCAAGCTGCTCGGCGACGCCTTGGCGGAATACGTCATCCGCCACCAGATCAAGCCGGGCATCACCGGCTGGGCGCAGGTCAACGGCGCGCGCGGCGAGCTCACCACCCTCGACCAGCTGCGCGACCGGGTCCGTCTGGATCTCGACTACATGCGCCGCTGGAGCCTGCTGTTCGACGTCAGGGTGCTGGTGCTGACGCTGACGCGCGAGATCTTCAGCCGCCATGCGTACTGACGCCGCCCTCAGGCGCGAGCCCGCGACGCGCGACCGGGTCCGGGCGCGCCGGTTCGAGTTCCTCGGCCTGCAGCTCGACGACATGGACGGCGACGCGATCGCAGCGGCAGCGGCGTCGGCGGTCCGCGAGCGGCGCAGCCTGCTGGTGCTGAACGCCAATGCGCACATGGTGGTGCTGACCAGGCGCGAGCCCTGGCTGCGCGACCTGCTCAACCGGGCGGACATCGCGTTCTGCGACGGCGCGGGGGTGCAGTTCGGCGCTTGGCTGCGAAACGGCCGCAAGCCGCAACGCACGACGCCGCCGGAATGGATCGACCGGTTCGCGAGCCAGCTGCCGGTCGGCGCCTCGGTGTTCTGGCTCGGCGGCACGCCCGAGATGGTCGAACGCGCGGCGGGGATCTTCGCCGCTCGCCATGGCCTGCGCACCGCCGGCGTCCAGCACGGCTATTTCGATCACGCGCCGGGTTCGGCCGACAACGAGGCGCTGATCAGGCGCATCAATGCGGCCTCGCCGGACGTGCTGCTGGTCAACATGGGCATGCCGCTGCAGGAACGCTGGCTCGACCATGCCTGGCACCGGATCGACGCGCGCGTCGCGATCACCGCCGGCGCACTGGTCGACCACGTGGCCGGCCGGGTCCGGCGGCCGTCGCGCTGGGTGTCGAACATCGGCCTCGAATGGGTGGTTCGTCTCGTGCGAGAACCAAGACGGCTCTGGCGCCGTTATGTTCTCGGGTTGCCGGTGTTCGGCGTCTACGTCCTGCGGGACATCGCCGGCAGCCGGCTCCGAGCGGGCAACCACCTCGTCACAAGGTGGCGACCCTGACCGAGTTGACGCGATCCTCACCGACCGGCTGCATCCTGAACCACCACACGCAAGCATCGAGAACGCCAGCATGAGCGCATTCCTCTCGGCGACCGGCGGATCAAGCGGACCCGACGCCGCCTCGCCACTGACCGAAGCCGCACGCACGATCGGCCGGCATCGGACGCTGTTCGCGTCCACCGCGATCCTGGTGCTGGCGCTCGGCACGCCGATCGCGTTCTGGCAGCCGCACAGCTACACCGGGACCGCGTCGGTGGTCATCCCGCCGCCGACGGTCGACCCGCTGCAGCCGACCAACGAGGCGGGCGTCGGCGACCGCATCGAGGACGATCGGCTGGCGACCGAGGCGTCGCTGCTCGGCTCGCGCGACGTCGCGACCGCGGTGGTGAACCGTCTCGGCATCGGGCTGACGGCCCCTCCCCCGGGCCCGCTGGTGGCGTTCGCCTGCGCGACGCTGCAGCTCCAGTTCGCCTGCCCGCGCGAGGCGCCCCCGGCGCCGCTGCCGCAGCGGGTGGATGCCTTCCTCAAGAACCTCAAGGTCCTGCCAGAGGGTCATTCGCGGGTGATCGACGTGTCGGCGAGCGCCTACATGCCCGACGAGGCGGCGGCCGCCGCGGACGCGGTGGTCGAGGAATATCAGCAGCACACGCTCGCCGAGCGGGCGACGGGGCTGAACCGGATCGTCGGCTGGCTCGACGCGCGCACCAACGCGCTGCGCGACCGCTGGCTGTCGGCGGTGGGGGATGCCAGCCGCTACCAGGTCGAGCACGGGCTGACCCCCGGCAACGTGGCCGGCACCGGGCTGATCGACAACGAGCTCGGCCAGGCCTCCACCAGCCTCGGCGAGGCGCAGGCCAGGCTCGCCGCGGCGCAGGCCCGCGCCGACGCGCTCAACCGCGCCCGTCACGGCGACCCGTCGGGCGTCGCCGCGATGGGCAACGAGCCGGTGCTGCAGCAGGAGGCGACCCAGCTCGCGACGCTTGAGGCCGAGCGCGCCCAGCAGGCCGCCGAGCTCGGTCCGGACCATCCCTCGCTGCGTGCGATCAACCGCCAGGTCGCGGTGGCGCGGGCGTCGGTCGACTCGGCGCCCGGCAGCGCGCGGGCCGCGGGCAACCCCCAGGGCGCCGCGGCGCGGGGCGCGGGGGGCGCGCGCGAGGGGCATCTGCC
>CAXTUK010000234.1:0-4260 GCA_964247395.1 uncultured Acetobacteraceae bacterium | reverse complement strand
GCCGAGGCGGCGGCCGGCAGGGTGGTCGCCAGCAGGGCGAGCGCTGCCGATTTCATGGCGCCCCGCCCTGGCGGCCGATCCGCTGGTAGCCGGCCGGGGCGGCGAAGATGTCGGGCGGCAAGGCAGCGGTCGACGCGCTCAAGGCACGCACCTCCCCGCTGGCGCCGGTTCCGTCGACGCCGCTGGCCGCGAGCAGCAGCCCGCCGGCCGTGACGCAGGCCTTCGCGTGGCCCTTGGGGGAGGCGACCAGCCAGTCCTCGCAGGCGAGACCCGCGATCGTCTGCGTCGAACCGGCGCGCCGGTACTGGTCGGCGGGGTCGAGCAGGAACGGGTCGGTCACCGGGCCCTTGGACGGGATGACCATGAAGGCGCGCTGGTCGTTCATCACCACCGTCAGCGTGCCGGTCGTTCGATCGAGGACGGTGTCGCCGACGCCGTTCGGGCCATCCGAGCGGAGCAGGTCGCCGTGGCGGCCGAAATAGACGCGGACCCGCTGTTCGGCGTGACCTTGCGCGTGCACGTCGTAGAGGACCGTCGCGTCCGCGAGCGGCATCGGCGGCGGCCTGTCCTCGGCTGCGTGCGCCGCGCCCGCGAGGCAGGAGAGCACGAAGGCGGCGAAGAGCGGTCGCATGATCGGTTCCGGCATCCGAGGTTTTCCTAGAGCTCGAAGAGAAGCTAGCCGAGACGGGCGAGTTCGGCTGCGAGCTCGGCGGGGTCGGGGTCACCGCTCCAGCGTCCGGGCATCCCGACCGCACGGGCCAGCATGAGCTTGTACTCCACGCGCGACACCTCGAGCGCGCCGAAACGGGCGAGGTGCGCGGTCACGAACTGGGTGTCGAGGAGGGTGAAGCCGCTCAGACGCAGACGCGCGACCAGGTGGACGAGAGCCGCCTTGGAGGCGTCGCTGACGTTGCTGAACATGCTCTCGCCGAAGAAGGCGCCGCCGATCGCCACTCCGTAGAGGCCACCGACCAGGGCGCCGTCGAGGCGGGTCTCGATGCTGTGCGCATGACCGCGGCGGGCGAGCTCGGTGAACAGGAGCTCGATGTCGGCATTGATCCAGGTGTCGTCGCGGCCTTCCCGCGCGCTCGCGCAACTGGCGATCACCGCCGGGAAGTCCTGGTCGGCGGTGATCGTGAAGCGGTTCGAACGGACCAGGCGCCCGAGCTTGCGGGGCAGATGGAAACCGTCCAGCGGCAGGATGCCGCGCTGCTCCGGGTCGAGCCAGTAGAGCCGGTTGCCGTGCCTGGTCTCGGCCATCGGAAACAGGCCGAGCCGGTAGGCCTTCAGCATCATTTCCGGCGTGACCTCTCTGGGCTGGCGGGCTACGGGCGTCGACATGGTCCCGAACATGACGAAGGGGCAGCCGGAGGGCCAGATGGCGTCGATGCGGTTCGTGCTGATCATGCTGGGAACGGCGCTCGGCTTCATGGTGGCGCGCTGGCTGATCCCGCATTTCATCGACGGCGTGGCGGTCTACACGGCGGTCGCGCTGTGCGCGCTCGCGATGCTCGGGGCGGTGGTGGGCGTGATCCGCGGGTGACGGCGCGGGTCAGGCAGAAGCGACGCGCGCGGCGAGGCGCTCGCGGATCGACTGGGCGACCTCGCGGACCTTGGCGCCGTGGATGCGCTCGAGCCGCCGGACGGTGAAGTGGGCGCGGGCGAGTTCCTGGTAGTGCGACAGGAAGGCGGCGTTGAGCGAGGCGCCGCACAGGGCGCCGGCCACCGGCATCATCTGCACGGCGAATTTCTGGCCGATGACCAGGCCGTAGCGCGAGGCGACCTCGGAGATCAGCATCACCATCGGCGTGCCGCGCATCATCGAACGCGCGGAGAAATAGCCCAGGCCGCTCTCGTCGGGCCCGCTTCCGAGTCCCTTGAGCGCGAACACCTCGAGACAGGCCCGGCGGGCGTCGACCGTCGACAGATCCTCGCCCTCCTCGCGGGCGATCCGGGCGATCTCGCGCATGATCGCCACCGTCGAGAAGCCGATGTCGGGGATGAAACCGCCCAGTCCCGACATGCCGCCGGCGGCGCCCGAGGCGACGACGGCGAGCTGGGTCGCGCGGCCGACTGTCCGGTCCCGACGTTCGCGCACCGACCCGCCGTCGCGCATGCCGACCACGGCGACGTCGTAGGCGCGGGTGAGAGCGGTCTCGGCGATGCCGCGCAGCTTGCCCTGGAGATTGGGGGCGAGGCCGAGACTGCGCGCGCCCATCGTGGTCATCCGCCCGACCGCGCCGCCCATCAGGTCGGCGAGACGGACGAGCAGGCCTCGTCCGGCCTCGAGACGCTCGAGCGCGCGCTCGAGCTCGCCCTGATCGCTGCCTTCGAGAGATGGGACGGTCGCGAGCGACGTGCCGAACCCGGCTCCGCCTGCGGCACTTGCGCTCATGTTCGGGCTCCGATCGCTGCTTGCGCGAGGACGAACGCACGAGACGGCGTTCGGTCGCGGCAAGCGGCTCAGGCCGGGTTCTGACCGCCTCTGGCCATCGCCGACGCGGACGCCACCAGACTCGCGAGCTTGCCCGCGACGTGGATCACGCACGCCTGGTCGTCGGGTTCGAGTTCCCGGAAGAAGCGGATCAGGGCGACCTCGTCGTTGGAGATTAGCATCGGATCGCGCAAGCGCAGCGGCGGCTCGGGATGATAGCCGGGCTGGAGTTGGCGCACCGGCACGTCGAGGGCCTCCGCGATCAGGCGTGCCTTGGCGCCGAACCCGGCACGTCCCGTCTCCCACTGGGCGACGGCGCTTCTCGAGACGCCGGTGGCCTGGGCCAACTGATCCTGGGTCCAGCCGCGGCTCCGGCGCAACGACTTGACGCGCTCTCCGGCGGAGACGGCGGTGGAATGCCGACGCGCCTTCGCGGACGGGTCGTTCGTCATGGGACCCGGCCTGTCAAGGTCGGCGGAGGTGCGCTCTCGAAGACCGGCCATTTTGTTACCTGCATGCGTATCTGTTATTACAGATCAAATTAAAGCGAAAGCTACAAAAATATAAGGACGGTGGTCGCTCGCAGTGAAAATGGCGCCGCGGCCTGCCGTCAGGCGCGCTCGATCAGCTCGATCTTGTAGCCGTCCGGGTCCTCGACGAACGCGATCACCGTGGTGCCGAACTTCACCGGTCCCGCCTCGCGAGTGACCTTGCCGCCGCCGCCGCGGACCTTCTCGCAGGCGCCCGCGACGTCCGGCACGCCGACCGCCAGATGGCCGAAGCCGGAGCCGATCTCGTATGGCGCGTCCTGGTCCCAGTTGTGGGTCAGTTCGATCTCGGCCTGGCCGTGCGCGTTATCGTCGAAACCGACGAAGACGAGCGTGTAGCGCCCCGCCTCGACGACGTTGCGGCGGATTTCCTTCATGCCGAGAAGGCCGGGGTAGAAGGCGACGCTCCGGTCCAGGTCGCGGACCCGTAGCATGGTGTGCAGATATCCGGCCAATGCATGAGCTCCTCAATGATGGTGGTGGTCGAGGCCGAACAGGAACAGGCCTGCCGCATCGGCTCGCTCGACCAGATCCCGCTCGTCGATCAGCAGGGTCCCTCCGGCTTCGAATGCGATGCCCCGCAGCCCAGACGCGATCGAGGCGGCGACGGTTTCCGGGCCGATCGCGGGCATGTCGGCGCGCCGCTCCTGTCCTGGCTTGGTCAGCTTGACCAGGACGCCTCCCGGGCCGGGGAGGGCCAGTCCGGCAACCCGGCGGAGCATCCGGTCGGTGCCTTCGATCGCTTCCACGGCCAGCACCGCGCCCTGCTGGACGACGCAGCCCTGGCCGACATCGACGCTGCCCATGGCGCGGATGACGGCGACCGCGCGCTCGATGTCGGCGAGCGCGCTCGCGTCGGGCAGGTGGCGACCGAGCGGGCCGCGCCGGCCGAGATCGCCGGGCAGGAATTCATCGGCGCCGCGGACCGAGAAGCCTTCCTGGCCGAGCACCCGGACGATGGCGGCGAGCAATCCGTCGTCGCCGGTGAAGAAGGCACGGCCGATGCGCGCGAGCAGGCGCGTCCCTTCCGCGTCCGGCCGGAGGTCGCGCAGGCCCGGGCGCTTGACCGGACCGATCAGCACGATGTCGCGGCAGGCGTTCGCGCGCAGCAGGGACAGGATGCGGCCGGCCGCCGCCGGCCGCGCCCAGGCGTGAGGGTAGGGAGCGACGACCGCCGGCTCGGCGAAATCCTCGAAGGCGACGATGAAGACGGGACGGCCGGAACCGGCGACGGCCTCGGCGACACGTCCGGGGAGCGGACCGCCGCCGGCGAGGATG
>CAXTUK010000233.1:0-4290 GCA_964247395.1 uncultured Acetobacteraceae bacterium | reverse complement strand
GCGCCACCGACCAGCCGTCGGCCAGCAGCGCGCCGGCGACCGCCCGGCCGATGCCGCTGCCCGCGCCGGTCACCAGTGCCACGCCCGGCTCGGTCATCGCCGCCAAGCGCCGGGTGCGAGCATCGTCAGAGTCCCCTGTTGCCGGCGAACGGCTCGAACCAGCGCAGGCCCTCGCGCGTGCCGCCGCGCGGCCGGTATTCGCAGCCGACGTAGCCGCGATAGTCCAGCCGGTCGAGGACGGCGAAGATCTGTCCGTTGTCGAGCTCGCCGCCGTCGGGCTCGTGCCGGTCCGGCACGCTCGCGATCTGCACGTGGCCCACGATCGGCATCATCCGTTCGAGCGCCCGCGTGACGTCGCCGTGCATGACCTGCCGGTGATAGATGTCGAACTGCAGCTTGAGGTTGGGCAGGCCGAGTTCGGCGATCAGCGACGCGGCGGTCTCGAAGTCGTCGAGGAAGTAGCCGGGCATGTCGCGCGTGTTGATCGGCTCGACCACCAGGTCGAGGCCGCGCGCGGCGAGCCGCTCGGCGCAGTGCCGGACCGAGCGGCGATAGGCCTCGCTCGCCACCGGATCGCGGGGCCCGGCATTGCCGGCCATCAGGTGCAGCCGTCCGGCGCCGGTCGCCGCCGCGTAGTCGAGCGCGCGCGAGAGCCCCTCGTCGAGCTCGGCGAACCGGTGGGGGAGGGCGGCCACGCCTCGCTCGCCGGCCGCCCAGTCGCCGGGAGGCAGGTTGAACAGCGCCACCGCCAGGCCGCTGCGCCGCACCCGCTCGGCGACCGCGTCCGGCGTCGCCTCGTAGGGGAACAGGAACTCCACCGCCTCGAAGCCGGCGTCGGACGCCGCCGCGAAGCGATCGAGGAACGGGTGCTCGTTGAACATCAGCGTCAGGTTGGCGGCAAACTTGGGCATGCGCGCGAGTTGAGCATAGCGGCGCGCCGGCGCCGAATCCTCGCCGTTCCCATGCCTGGACGCGAGAACGCCGCCGACATCCGACGAAAATCTCCTCAGCATGAAATAGGAACCGATGCCTCGTCTTGGGACGCTGCAAACGTTTCTGGACGGGACGTCAAAAAGGACTTGACGTCGCGGAAGCCGTCTGCATTAAGCTTTCGTATTATCTGAGTAATCCATTGCAGAATTGTTGCAGAAAATATTCCCGCGTGACGTCGAGAATTTCGTTTCGACAGCAAGGTCCTCACGTGGACAGCAGGTTCGGCCAGCCTGAGATTTCGGAGGAACACATGAGAATGTTGTCCACTTCGCAGTGTCGGATTGGGTCGCACCGGCGTCGTCTCGCCTCCGCGGTGGCGGCGATCGCCTCGATCCTCGCCGCGTCGGCGTCTCGCGCGCAGGGCATCGCGTTCTCGCCGGCCGTCGCCAATCCGGACGTGACGATGGGCAGCCCGCCTGCCACTGCGGTGTTCAACGGCCGGCTCTACACCGCCTTCCGGTCGAACGACACCAGCAACACGCTGTTCGTCACCTCGTCCTCGGACGGCAACCATTTCGGGACCGCCACCGGCTATCCTTCGGTCGTCATGGGAAGCGCGCCGGCGATGACCGTCTTCGGCGGCAAGCTCTACGTCGCGTTCCAGGCCAACGATTCGAGCCACGACCTCGTCCTGACCTCGTCCTCGGACGGCGTGAACTTCGCGCCGGCGACGCCCTTCCCGGCCATCGCGCTCGGCGGCGCGCCCGCGCTCGCCGTCTTCAACAACCAGCTCGTCGCCGGCTTCCAGGCCGGCGATGCGAGCAACAGGCTGGTGCTGGCGACATCCGCCGACGGCAGCAAGTTCTCCACCGCCACCTCCTCCAACATCCTGATGGGCAGCTCGCCCTCGCTCGCCAGCTTCAACAACCAGCTCTATGTCGCCTTCCAGGCCAATGATCCCCGGCACGATCTGTTCGTGTCCTCGTCGTCGGACGGCGTGAACTTTCCGACCGCGACCGATTATCCGAACGTCAAGATCGGCAGCGCCCCGTCGCTGGCGGTCGTCAACGGCGCGCTCGACGTGGCCTTCCAGGCCGACGATCCCGGCAACGCGCTGTTCGTGACGTCGTCGACGACAGGGAGCAACTTCCCGGCCGCCACCGAATCCCCCTACGACAGCATCGGCGGTCCGCCGGCGGCGAACGACTTCCAGAACAACCTTTCCATCGCCTTCAAGTCGAACAACGACCAGAACGTGCTCTACGCCACCGGCGGTCAGGTCGCCTTGAAACCGTGCGACATCCTGGCTTCCTCCAGTCCCGCCGTGCACTGCGTCGCGGCGCACAGCACGGTTCGCGCCCTCTATGGATCCTACAGCGGGCCGCTCTATCAGGTCGTGCGCGCGTCCGACAACACGACGCTCGACATCGGTCTCCTCGGCCAGGGCGGCTACGCCAACGCCGCTTCGCAGGATTCCTTCTGCGCCAACACGACCTGCATGATCACCAAGATCTATGATCAGTCACCCGAGCACAACGATCTGACGATCGAAGGGCCGGGCCAGAACGGCGGACAGGATGTCGGCGCGCCCGCGAACGCCCTGCCGGTGACCGCCGGCGGTCACCAGGTCTACGGCGTCGAATTCTCGGGTCGCATGGGATACCGAAACGACAACACGCAAGGGGTCGCCCGCAACGGCCAGCCGGAAGGGATGTACATGGTGACGTCCGGCACGCACGTGAATCAGGCGTGCTGCTTCGACTACGGCAACGCCGAGGTCAACAACAACGACAACGGCAACGGCCACATGGACACGCTCAACTTCGGGACCGAATGCTATTTCGGCGGCTGCCAGGGGAGCGGACCCTGGGTCCTGGCCGACATGGAGAACGGCCTCTTCGAATCCGACCGGGGCGTGTCGGAGAACCCGTCCTATACCGGCAACCCGACACCGTTCGTGACGGCATATCTCGGCAACAACGGTCAGGACTTCATGGAGCTGAGATCGGGCGATGCGACCACGGGTCCGCTGACGACGATCTTCAGCGGCGGCGAGCCGACCAACCAGCCCGGCTACAAGCCGATGCAGCAGGAGGGCGCGATCGTTCTCGGCACCGGCGGTGACGACAGCAACGGCTCGATCGGTTCCTTCTTCGAGGGCGTGATGACCGCCGGCACGCCGAACGACCAGCTGAGCGACCAGGTGCAGGCGAACATCCTGAGCGTCGGCTACGGCGCGCCGACCGGCCTGTCCGGATCGCTGACGCCGGGCTCGGAAGTCTCGCTCAAGGCGACGACGGCGTGCTGCACGAACGACTACATCAGCGAGACCCCGAACGCGCTGGTCGGCATCGCCCCGCTCGCGGCGGCGGGAGATACTGCGGGGCAGCAGATGGCGACCTGGATCGTCCGGCCAGGTCTCGCCAACAGCTCCTGCCTCTCGTTCGAAGCGAAGGCGAGCCCCGGCGACTATATCCGCCACTCGAATTCCGAACTGCATCATGATCCGGACGACGGCAGCGCGCTGTTCGCGAACGACGCTACCTTCTGCCCGATCCCCGGGGAGAATGGGCAGGGTTCGTCGTTCCAGTCCCTGAACTACTCGAACAAGCTGATCCGGCACTACAACTTCCATGCCTACATCGCGAGCAACGGCGGCTCGAATGTCTGGGATAGCAGCAATTCCTGGAGTGACGACACGAGCTTCCTGGTCGTCGGTCCGGCTTCTCCTTGACCGCATGCGAGGCATCCGTCGAGCTCATTGCTCTACTATGACAACAAAGTTCCAATCCTACCAAGACTAGAGCCGCGCCGCTCGAAATGCTCGACGATCGAACCGGGCGCGGCTATCCCAACTTTCAAGTCCATTCATGACAAGTCATTCAGCGGCGTCCAAGCGATCTCGTCACGCCGTGCAAATATCATTGACATGAGAGGTCAAGAACATGCGAAGCCCACTGCTCATCAGGTATTTAGGCATGGTTGGTGTCGGGCTACTTGGATCCTGTCCCGGTGCCTTTGCCCAGAACCAGGCCAATCCTCCGTCGGCGGCAGCGGTCGGCGGGTTCGTCTATCCTGCTCCCGGACAGGTCAACGGACCCGGCGTGCTGCCGCCGCAACTCGAGAGCGTCGAGTATCTGGGACCACTGAATTACGGCACCACTGTCGCACGCGACCTCGGCTTCTCGGGCGTCGTCAACGGCCAGTCGGTGTGGACGTTCGGCGATACCTTGGTGCCCAACGGCAGCGGCGGCTACACCATCACGGCCAATTTTTTTTTAGTTATGGGGTACAACGTGTTCTACACCCGGATCTACGACGTGGTCTCTTCGGGAGGCAACCCAAGCCAGTGGATCC
>CAXTUK010000232.1:0-4339 GCA_964247395.1 uncultured Acetobacteraceae bacterium | reverse complement strand
CGCCAGCGCCAGCTGGTCTCCACGCTTGGTCCCGGCCAGCGCGTGCACCTCGTCGATCACCACATGCCGGACGCCGGCGAACAGCGCCGGGGCGTCCTCCTGGCTCAGCATCAGCGCCAGGCTCTCCGGCGTTGTCAGCAGGATATCCGGCGGGTTCTCCCGCTGACGCTGCCGCCGATCGCTCGGCGTATCGCCCGTCCGGGTCTCGATCCGCACGCTCAACGACATCTCGCTCGCCGGCGTGACCAGGTTGCGCGCGATGTCGGTTGCGAGCGCCTTCAGCGGACTGACATAGAGCGTGTGCAGCCCGCCGGACCGCTCCTGGGCCGCGATCTGGACCAGCGCCGGCAGGAAACCGGACAACGTCTTGCCGCCACCGGTCGGAGCCAGCAGCAGCACGTTCTCGCCCGCCCGGCATGCTTCCAGCACCGCCATCTGGTGCGCACGCGGCGTCCAGCCGCGCCGTTCGAACCAGCCCGCGAAAGGTTCCGGTAATGTTCCACTCACGCCGGCCTAGATAATCGTCCCGGCCGCCCGCGCAAACCGTCTTGCAACCGACGAGGCCAAGGAGCCATCTTGGACATCGATGACCGCAGCCGAGACCAGCGACGCCGATGCGCCTCCGGCGTCACCGAGCTTCACTCCCGAGCAGCTCGAGACGCTGTTCGTCGAGGCGGCCCGCACCGGCAATGTCGAGATCGTCGCAGGCCTGCTCGACGCCGGCATGCCGCCCGACCTGCGCGACGGGCGCGGCTACCCGGTCCTGACCATCGCCTCCTACAACGGCGAGGCCGGCGCCACCGATATCCTCCTCGCCCGCGGCGCTCCCGTTGACGGCACCGACGACAAGGGCAGCACCGCGCTGATGGGCGTCGCCTTCAAGGGCGAAACTGACATCGCGCGGCGCCTGATCGAGGGCGGCGCCAACGTGAACGCCACCAACGGATCGGGCCAGACCGCGCTGATGATGGCGGCGCTGTTCGGTCGCGCCGAGATCGTCACTCTCCTCTTGCGGCACGGCGCCGATCCGGCCACGCGCGATGCGTCGGGCAAGACCGCCCGCGATCTCGTGCTCGACCAGGGCAACGTTGAGATCGCCAGGCTTCTGGAGGCCGCCTGAGCGAGGTCGTCAGCCTTCGCCGCACCGGCGAGGAAACGCTCTGGGCGGTGATCGCCGCAATCGGCAAGTCCCAGCGCGTCGCCGAGATCTACCCCAGCCGCGACGCGGCGCTCGCCGACCGCACCTGGCGCGAGCAACAGGTCCGCGCCTACGCCGCCTTCCTGCGCGGCAGCACGCAGCCGGCGCCGCACTACAGCGTCGCCCCGATCCGCCGGCAGGACCTGCCCCGCGCCTGGAAGCCGCTCCCCGCACTCGGTTTTCTGCGCGGGAAGTTGTTCTAGCAACGCGAAGGCGCTGCCCTCGACCCGCTGGGGCGAGCCGCCCCAGACCCGCGCGATATTCCTCGGTCCCTACATCGCCACCTCGCGACCGTCCTGCGGCCAGCGGATATGGAACGATCCTTCCTTGTCGGTCCGCCGGTAGGTGTGCGCCCCGAAATAGTCCCTCAGCCCTTGCAGCAGATTCGCCGGCCCGCGCTCACGCCGCAGCCCGTCATAATAGGCCAGCGACGAGGCGAACGCCGGCACCGCGACCCCGCTCTGCACCGCCAGCACCACCACGTCGCGCCAGGCCTGCTCCGCCTTGAGCACCGCGTCGCGGAAGTAATCCTGCAGCAGCAGGCTCTGCGCGTCGGGGTGCTTCTCGTAGCCTTCCCTGATCCGGTCGAGGAAACGCGCCCTGATGATGCAGCCGCCGCGCCAGATCGTCGCGATCGTTCCCGGGTTCAGCGCCCAATCATACGTGCTCGAAGCGACGGCCAGCTGCTCGAAACCCTGCGCATAGGCGACGATCTTCGAGGCGTAGAGCGCGTCCCGGACCTTGTCGATCTCCGCCTGTCCCGCCTTTCGCGTCTCGCCGCGGAACCCGCCGAACGCCGCCGCCGCCGCCTTGCGCTGTGCCGGCCGCCCCGACAGCGCGCGCGCGAACACCGCCTCGGTGATCGCGGTGATCGGCACGCCGAGCTCGAGGGCCGACTGCGCCGTCCATCGCCCGGTGCCCTTCTGCTCCGCCTCGTCGACGATCATGTCGACCAGCGCCTCCTTGCCGCCCGGATCCTGCTTGCGCAGCACGTTCGCGGTGATCTCGATGAGATAGGAGTCGAGATCACCGCTCTTCCAGCCTGCGAAGATGTCGCCGATCTCGGAGGCGCTCTTGCCATAGACCAAGCGCAGCAAGTCGTAGGCCTCGGTGATCAGCTGCATGTCGGCATACTCGATGCCGTTGTGGACCATCTTGACATAGTGCCCGGCGCCGTCCGGTCCCATGAGCGCGCAGCACGGGGTCTCGTCGACGCTGACCGCCATCCGGGTGAACATCGGCGCCACCCGCTCCCAGGCCTCGTCCGTTCCGCCCGGCATCATGCTCGGGCCGAGCAGCGCACCCTCCTCGCCGCCCGAGATGCCCATGCCGACGAAATGCAGCCCGTGCTCGCGAAGCCGCGCCTCGCGGCGCCGCGTGTCCTCGAACAACGAGTTGCCGCCGTCCACCACGATGTCGCCTTCCTCCAGCACGCCCACCAAGTCGTCGATCACCGCGTCCACCGGCTTGCCGGCCTTGACCATGATCAGCACCACGCGCGGCTTGGCGAGCGACGCGACGAAGTCCGCCGGCTCCTCGGTCCGAACGAACGCGCCCTCCTCGCCGTGCTCGGCGATCAGCCGGTCGGTCTTCTCCTGGGTGCGGTTGTGCACCGCCACCCGCAATCCTTTGCGCGCCGCGTTCCGAGCGATGTTCATCCCCATCGTCGCGAGCCCCGTCACTCCCAGATCGGCCAGTTCGGACATGGTATCGTTCTCCTCCCGCTCGCCGGGCGTCGCCCGCAAGGACTGATCATGCAGCATCGAGACATCGAAGCGAACGGCGCCCGGTTCCACCTCGCCGGCGTGGGCGAGGGTCGGCTCGTAGACGCTGGACCGGATTCGAGTTTTCAGGTCGAGGCCGACAGCGCTCCTGCCTTAGCATACGCCGTTGTCGCGATCCGGCTCAGCTCCATCGCGTTCAGGGCGTCCGCCCCCGCCGGTCCCGCCGTCCCGGTCAACGTGCCGTCCGAGCCCTGCGTGAGGCCGAACCGCGCCAGATCGGCCGCGCTGAACGGCGCCTGTCCGGCGGACGCGACCGCGACCTCGCGCGGAGCGCTCGTCGCCGGGGTGCTCGTCCCGCCGATCCCGATGGAAGCCAGCATGCTCTGCCCGAACTTCTCCTCGTCGAACCCGACGGCGCGCTCGGCCGCGTCGACGCCCAGCGAGATGCCGATGCCGATCGGCCCGCTCGTCAGCCCGCTGAACACCAGCGATCCGACCTCGCGCACCGGCGCCGGGATCGTGTCGCCCGTGATCGCCCGGTAGATCGTGCCCACCACCGGCACATATTGCAGGGGGTTGAGGCAGGAGAGCACCTCGCCGAAGTTCATCCCGCCGCCGCGCTTCGGCGCCCCCGGGGGAGCGGACGCTCCTCCGATCGCTCCCACCGCCCCGCTCATCGCGGCCTGCCTCCCACCGGAACATCCGGGTCGTCGCAAGCAGCGTGCCGTCTGACCAGGAACCCGATGCCGCCTCATCCCGACACCTGGCTGCGAGTCACGCCGGACGGCCTCTGGTGCGAACCGGCCGGCCTGTTCGTCGATCCGGTGCGCCCGGTCGAGCGTGCGGTGATCACCCACGCCCACGCCGATCACGCCCGACCCGGCCACGGCCACGTGCTCGCGAGCCCGGAGACGATGCACCTGATGCAGGTGCGCATGGGTCCGGGGCTGCCGCCCTCCCGTCAGTCGCTCGCCTACGGCGAACGACACGACATCGGCGGCGTCACCCTGTGGCTGGAGCCGGCCGGGCATGTCCTGGGCAGCGCGCAGGTGGCGCTCGAATGGCGCGGCAGCCGCGCTGTCGTGAGCGGCGACTACAAGCGCGCGGCCGATCCCACCTGCCGGCCATTCACGCCCATTCCCTGCGACGTCTTCGTCACCGAGGCCACCTTCGCGCTTCCCGTTTTCCGCCATCCCGCCGCCGCGGACGAGATCGAACGTCTGCTCGGCAGCGTCCGCCTGTTTCCCGGCCGCACCCACGTCGTCGGCGCCTATGCGCTGGGCAAGACGCAGCGCGTGATCGCCCTGCTCCGGCAGGCGGGCTGGGACGCACCGATCTTCGTCCACGGCGCGCTCGCCCCCCTCTGCGCCGCCTACGAGGCGCTCGGCGTGCCGCTCGGCGAACTCCGCCCGGCGAT
>CAXTUK010000231.1:0-4341 GCA_964247395.1 uncultured Acetobacteraceae bacterium | reverse complement strand
CATCGCTGGGCTCCTCCCTGCATCCCGGAAGGTGACGATGCCTCCAACCGGGTCAAGACGCGAGTTCGCGAGACCGCGCCGCCGCGGCTTCCACCGCCTCGTCGAGCAGGTCGGGCAAGCCGCCCGCGCGCATCAGCACCGACAGCGCCCGCTCGGTCGTACCCGCCTTGCTCGTCACCGCTTCCCGCATCGTCCGCGCGTCGCTCTCGTCGGCCGACAGCAACGCACCGGCCCCGGATACGGTCTCTCGCGCCAGCGCGCGCGCGACGGCATCCGGCAATCCGGCCCGCCTGCCCGCTGCCTCCAGCGCTTCCGCCAGCAGGAACACGTAGGCCGGTCCCGACCCGGACACCGCGGTCGCCACGTCGAGCAGTGCCTCGTCGTCGAGCCACACCACCGGTCCCACGGCACGCAGCAGGCGTTCGGCCCCAAGCCGCTGCGCCCCCGTGACCTCGGGCGAGGCGAACGCCGCGGTAATCCCACGCCCGATGGAGGCCGGCAGGTTCGGCATCGCCCTGACCCAGGCTGCGGCCGATCCCTCCCGCCGCATCGACGCGATCGTTCGTCCGGCCATGATGGACAGGAACAGCGCACCCGGAAAGCGCCGACCCGGGCCAGGCAGCACGGATGCCGCCATCTGCGGCTTGACCGCGAGCACGACAGCCTCCGGTTCGAAACCAGCGGGCAGTTCCTCGACCCGGCTCACGAGCACGTGCGGCGAGGCCACATCCGACCCCGCCGGATCGACCACCACGGACGGGGACAGACCCCGCCCGATCCACCCTGCCAGCAATGCAGAACCCATCCTGCCGCAGCCGATCAGCAGCAGCGGCGGGATCACCTCAGGCTTCGCCCGCGCATTCCAGCATCGCCGCCTCGATCGCTTCCGCCGCCGGCTTGCCGCCCCAGAGAACGAACTGGAACGCCGGATAGAAGCGCTCGCACTCGGTGATCGCGATGTCGACCATGTCCTCGAGGCTCTCGCTCGAAGCCCCATGGGTCCCGCGCAGCAGGATCGAATGCCGGAACAGAGGCATCCCGTCGTCCTGGTCCATGCCGAAATGGCCGAACCACAGACGTTCGTTGGCCAGTGCAAGCAGCTCGTAGAGCTCACGCCGTCTGGGCGCCGGCACCTTGAGATCGAACGTGCAGGTGAAATTCATCGCGCTGATCTCGCGCGACCAGCTGAAATAGAGGCCGTAGTCGCACCACTTGCCGGGCGCCTCGGCCGCCATCTCGGAGTCGCTCCTCCGATCGAAGGCCCACTCGTTGGCCGAGACGATCTGCTCCATCAGATCGATCGGATTGGCGGCAGTGTCGCTGTGGGAAAGGCTCAGGGCGGACATTGGGGTCTCCCCAGCTGGAGGAAGGCCTTGAAAGGGGCACTCAACAGATTCGCCCAACGGCTCTCAAACCCTATGGGTCAACCTGCTTCGCTGCAAGTCGCGTCGGTCCCAGGGTCTCAGCCCAGGCCTGTCGCCACCGGCCCGGTTCCGGGCGACGCGGCGTCGTCCGGAGGCCCCCCAAGTCCGCCGTTCTCGTGGCTATGCTCGATCTCGCTCGCCCCACCCTTCTCCAACGCCTGCATCCGCCGCTCCAGCGCCGCCAGCCGCAGCGCCGCGTCTTCCTGTCCGGCCCGCGCGTTGGCGGCCATCTCGAGCGCCGCGTCGAACTCGTCGCGCCGCACCAGCTTCATGCTTCGCAGTGCCTCGTCGATCCGCGCTCGCACCAACTGCTCGATCTCCTCGCTGATGCCCGACAGCGCCGACAGCGCGCCGCCGGCGACCCCCGCCAGGTCGTCGATGAATTTCGGCCTGCTCATCTTCCTGCCTCCATTCGGCCGCCGGGGCTGTCCCGCGGTCGGCGCTCCCCTATAAGTCCTTTCCATGATCTTGGTCACCGGCGGGGCCGGTTTCATCGGGTCCAACCTGCAGGCGCGACTTCATGCTCGCGGAACCGACACCGTCGTGGTCGACCGTCTCGGCGCGGACGGACGGTGGCGCAATCTCGCCGCTCATCCGCCAACCCGCCTGGTCGAACCCGGCGAGCTGCCGCACTTCCTCGCCGGCCATCCGAAGCTCGAGGCGATCGTCCATCTCGGTGCGGTCAGCGACACCACGGTGCGCGACGCCGACCTCGCCTGGCGCACCAATGTAGCCCTGCCGGAAATGCTGCTCGACTGGTGCGTCGAGACCGACACGCGCCTGATCTACGCCTCGTCGGCGGCCACCTACGGCGATGGCGCGCTCGGTTTCGACGACGATCCCGCCTTGCTCGCCCGGCTTCGCCCGCTCAACCTGTATGGCTGGACCAAGCATGTGTTCGACCGCAAGGTGGACCAGCGCCGACGCGACGGTTGCGCCCTGCCGCCGCAATGCGTCGGCCTCAAGTTCTTCAACGTCTATGGCCCCAACGAATACCACAAGGGCCACATGGTCTCCGCCGTGAAGCGGAAATACGACGAGATCGCGGCGGGCGGACCGGCATGCCTCTATCGCAGCGACCGCGCCGATCTCGCCGACGGCGCCCAGGCAAGGGACTTCATCGATGTCGACGACGTCGTCGACATCATCCTGTGGCTGCTCGTCGCCCCGCATGTGAGCGGCCTGTTCAACGTCGGTACCGGCGTCGCCCGCACCTATCTCGATCTGGCCCGCGCCGTCGCCGACGCCGCCGGGCGAGAGAAGCGGGTCGAGTTCATCGACATGCCCGAGGCGTTGCGCGGCCAATACCAGTCCTTCACGCAGGCCACCATCGCTCGCCTGCGCCAGGCCGGCTACCGCGGCGCGTTCACCACACTCGAAGCCGGCATCGCGCGCTACGTGCGCGGCCATCTCGCGCATGCCGACCCCTATCTCTGACCGGACCCGCCATGCACCCGCTCGTCTTCCCCGATTTCAGCCCGGTGCTGGTCGCCGTCGGTCCGTTCGCGATCCGCTGGTACGCGCTCGCCTACATCGTGAGCCTGCTGATCGGCTGGCGCCTGATGCGCGGCCTGTGCCGCCGCACCCCAGTCGTCGCCGACACGCTCGCGGTCGACGACTTCCTCACCTGGGCCGTGCTCGGCGTCGTGCTCGGCGGCCGCGCCGGCTATGTCCTGTTCTACCAGCCCGGCTTCTTCCTCAGCCATCCGCTCGCCATCCCGCAGGTCTGGCATGGCGGCATGAGCTTCCACGGCGGCGTGCTCGGCGTCGTCGCCGCGATCCTGCTCTACACCCGCAGCCGTCGGATCCCGACCTTGCTGTTCGCTGACCGACTGGCCGTCGTCACCCCGATGGGGCTGGGCATCGGCCGCTGCGCCAACTTCGTCAACGGCGAGTTGTGGGGCCGGCCGGCGCCCCGCTGGTGGCCGTTCCCGATGATCTATCCGCGCGTCGACGGCATCCCCCGCTTCCCGAGCGAGCTCTACGAGGCGTTCCTCGAGGGCGCCGTCCTGTCGCTCGTCATGTGGGTCGCGGTCGGGCGTCCGACGTTGCGCGCCCGCGCCGGCTTCCTCACCGGCCTGTTCCTGGCCGGCTACGCCGTCGCCCGCTTCACCGCCGAGTTCACCCGCGAGCCCGACGCGTTCCTCGGCACGCTCGCCCTCGGCCTGTCGATGGGCCAGCTCCTGTGCCTGCCGATGTTCGCCGCCGGCCTTCTGTTCATGCTCGCCGCGCGCCCACGCGCCGTCCCGGCGCCCGCGTGATCGCCATCCCATCTCCTTTCGCCCAGCCTTCGATGGAGCGCCTGGACCGCTTCATGACCCGGGCCAACCGGTCCTACTACGCCGAGCGCGACCCGTTCGCCGACTTCACCACCGCCCCCGAGATCAGCCAGGTTTTCGGCGAGCTGCTCGGCGCCTGGGCCGCCACGGTCTGGCATTCCCTCGAAAAACCAAATCCCGTCATCCTGGCCGAGGTCGGCCCCGGGCGCGGCACGCTGATGGCGGACGCGCTTCGCCTGATCGGACGCACCGCGACCGACTTCGCCGCCGCCCTGCGCCTGCATCTGGTCGAGACCTCGCCTCGGCTGCTCGACCTGCTGCGCCGGCGCTTTCCTGCCGCCACCATCCACGCCGACATCGCCGGCCTGCCCGACGCGCCCGCCATCCTGCTCGCCAACGAGTTTCTCGACGCGCTGCCGATCCGCCAGTTCGTCCGCCGCGGCGAGACCTGGACCGAACGGCACGTCCAGGCCGCCCGCTTCGTCGAGCTCCCCGCCGAGGATCGGCCGCCCCGCGTTCCGGACGGCCTCATCGAAGGTGACATCATCGAGCGCAACGAGGCCGCACTCGCCGTGGTGCGCACGCTCGCCGAACGCGCCGCGTCCGGCCGGCTCGTCGCCTTGCTGATCGACTATGGC
>CAXTUK010000230.1:0-4355 GCA_964247395.1 uncultured Acetobacteraceae bacterium | reverse complement strand
CTCGCCCGCCCAGAACCCCGCCGCCGCCGCCGCCGCCGAGGCGAGGGCGGCCACGCTGCGCACCGGCAAGCCCATCGACCACCCCGTGACCAGGGAAGGTCGCGTCAACGTCATCTCCTGCCCCGACGGGCTGCCTGGCGACAGCCGCACCTGCGGCGGCGCCAACGACCCGCGCGGCAACCGCTCGGCGCTCGGCCAGTAGCCGTGCTCAAGACCGCCCGCGCGGCCTCCGGCGTCGCGCCGTTCCGCGCCATGGACGTCATCGCGCGCGCCAACGCCCGCGCCGCCCTGCTGCCGCCCGGCAGCCCCGGCATCATCCGCATGGAGGTCGGACAGCCCGCCGCCGGCGCCCCGCTCGGCGCGCGCCAGGCCGCCGAAGCAGCACTCCGCGATGGCGGCTCGCTCGGCTACACCGAGGCCCTCGGCCTTGCCGCACTTCGCGCCCGCATCGCCCGCCACTACGCCGAGCGCTATGGCGTCGATATCTCGCCGGGCCGCATCGCGGTCACCACCGGCGCCTCGGGCGGCTTCCCGCTCGCCTTCCTCGCCTGCCTCGACGTCGGCGACGAAGTGGCGCTGGCCACCCCCTGCTACCCGCCCTACGTCAACGTGCTCACGGCCCTCGGCATGCGCCCGCGCCTGATCGAGGCTGGCCCCGAGACCCGCTTCCAGCCCACCCCTTCGCTGCTCGACACCTCCGGGCCGCCACCGGCCGCCCTGCTGCTCGCGAGCCCGTCAAATCCCGCCGGCACCATGCTCGCCCCGGACGAGCTCGCCGCCCTCGCCGGCTGGTGCCACGCGCGCGGAGTCCGTCTGATCAGCGACGAGATCTACCATCGCCTGGTCTATGCCGGCGCCGAGAGCACCGCCGCCGACCAGCCCGACGCCATCGTCGTTGGCAGCCTGTCGAAATACTGGTGCATGACCGGCTGGCGCGTCGGCTGGCTCGTCCTGCCGGAATCCCTGATCCGCACCGTCGAGCGCCTGGCGCAGAACCTGTTCATCAGCGCCCCGCACATCTCGCAGCGCGCCGCCATCGCCGCCTTCGACTGCGACGACGAGCTCTCGCTGCACGTCCAGGGCTATGCCCGCGCGCGCGCCCATCTGCTCGACCGCTTCGCCGTCGCCGGCCTCGACCGCCTCGCCCCGGCCGAGGGCGCGTTCTATCTCTACGCCGACGTCTCGGCGCTCGCGCCCGACAGCGAAACCTTCTGCGCCCGCCTGCTCGACGAGGCCGGCATCGCCGCCACTCCGGGCATCGATTTCGACGCGAGCCGCGGCGACCGGTTCGTGCGTTTCAGCTACTGCGGGCCAGAGGCCGACATGCACGAGGCCGCCGACCGTCTGGTCGCCTGGGCGGAGAGGTAAAGGCGAGGGCTCTGCCCTCGACCCGCCGGCGACGGCGCCCCGGCCCGACTACAGCACCAGCCGCGGCAGCAAGGCGTCCAGCCTCATACGTCCTGCGTCCGTCGCGGCGAGACGAGCCGTATCGAATTCCAGATAGCCCTCGTCAACGCACGCATCGAGAATAGTCTCGTCGAGCGCGTCCTTGAGCGCGAAGCCGACCCGCTCCTCGAATCTCGCCGCGTCGACGCCGGTCGAAAGCCGAAGTCCCATCAACAGCATCTCCCGCGCGCGGTCGCGGGCGCCGATCTCCTCTTCCGCCTCGATGTCGTGCCCGTCACGTTCGACCGCGTTCAGCCACCGCTCCGGGCTCCGATGCCGGCGCGTCGCCTGCAACGTCCCGTCCCGACGCACCCGCCCATGCGCTCCCGGTCCGATCCCGGCATAATCGGCATAGGTCCAATAGGCGAGGTTGTGCCGGCTTTCCGCCCCGGGCCGCGCGTAGTTAGAGACCTCGTACGCCAGCAGACCGTATCGGGCAGCCTCCTCGCCGGTCGCCTGGTAGAGCGCGTGCGCCGTGCCTTCGTCCGGCAGCACGATCTCGCCCCGCCTCGCCAGCGCCTCGTAGCGCGTGCCCGGCTCGATCGTGAGCTGGTAGAGCGACAGATGGTCGGCGGCCAGCGCCAGCGCGCGACGCAGGTCCGCGCGCCACGCCGCCGCGTCCTGGCCAGGCCGAGCGTAGATCATGTCGAACGACACGCGAGGAAAGATCGCCCGCGCGAGTTCGAGCCCCGCGATCGCCTCGGCCGCCGTGTGCTGCCGCCCCAATCGCGACAGCGCCTCGTCGTCGAGCGCCTGCACACCGAGCGAGCACCGTCCGACACCCGCATCGCGGAATGCGCGCAGCTTGCCGACCTCCATGCTGGTCGGGTTCGCCTCCAGCGTGATCTCGATCTCGTCCGCCGGCTCGAACAGCGCGCGCGCCCGTTCGATCAGCCGCCCCACGGTGTCGGGCGGCATCAGGCTCGGCGTCCCGCCTCCGAAGAAGATCGACCCGAGCCGCCGCTGCCCGGACCGATCCGCCTCGAATGCCAGCTCGCGCTCCAGCGCCGCTCCGAACCGCTCCGCCGGCACCCGCTCTCGCACATGGCTGTTGAAGTCGCAATACGGGCACTTCGACAGGCAGAACGGCCAATGGACATAGAGCGCCAGCGTATCCATCCGACCGATATGGGGCCGCCACGGGGAAGGCGGAGCCACGGTCATGCGCATGACCGTGGCGGCAACCGGGTCAGTCGCCCGCCAGGTTGATCGCGTAGGCGGTCTCGCCGTGCACGGCGTCGTCTCCCACCCGCAGCATCGCGTCGTTCATACGCAGCGGCACGAAGATCGAGATTACCTTCAGGATGATGAACGTCATGATCACGTTGAAGATTATTATGAAGGCGGCGCCGTAGAACTGCATCAGCAGCTGGTGCGCGCCCCCGGTGATGCTCACGCCCGGCGCGTCCTTGTCGGTGCCGATGTATTCGAGCATCGCGGGCGAGGCCAGCACACCCGTCAGCAGGCCGCCCACGATGGCGGCGACGCCATGGGTGGAGAACACGCCGAGCGTGTCGTCGACGCGCAGCATCAGCCTGGTCTTCTGCAACCGGTTCATGCTGAGCCACGGGATGATCCCGGCGCAGACGCCGATGATGATCGCGCCGTAGCCGTTGACGTAGCCGGCCGCGGGCGTGATCGCGACCAGGCCCGAGATCATCCCGTTCACCGCGCCGATGATCGACGGCTTGCCGTAGGCCACCTTGTCGATCAGCGACCACACCAGAAGCGCGACCGCGGTGGCGACGTTGGTGTTCAGCACCGCCGCCCCCGCGTCGGCGTTGGCGAAGTAGGGATCGCCGCCGTTGAACCCGTTCCATCCGAGCCACAGGATGCCGGCGCCGACCAGCGTCACCAGCAGGCTGTTGGGCGGGAAATTGTCCCGGTCCGCGCGCAGCCTTGGCCCGACCAGGGCCGCCGCGGTGAAGCCCGAAGCGGCCGCCGCCAGATGGATCACGTAGCCGCCCGAGAAGTCGGCGACCCCCAGGCCCGCGAGCCAGCCGCCGCCCCAGATGCTGAACGCGCCCACCGTATAGACCAGCGTCATCCAGACCGGGCAGAAGATCACCCAGGCGGTGAAGTTCATCCGACCCAGCACGGCGCCGCCCAGGATGATGACCGTGATCGCGGCGAACACGAATTGGAAGAAGATCAGCGTCGCCATCGGAAATCCGAGCGCCGGCATCCCGGCCGCGGCTGCCGGAATCACCGCCTGCCCGAGCATGAAGCTCGCGCCGCCGACCGGCGACGGATGCCCGAGGAACGGGAACCATTGCGGACCGAAAGCCAAGTTGTAGTCGAACAGCACCCAGACCACGAGCACGGAGGCGAACGCATACATGGCCATGAAGGCGGAATTGATCGCCCATTTCTGCTTCACTATGCCGCCATACAGGACCATCAGGCCCGGAATGCTCTGCAGCCCGACGAACGTTGCCGCCGCCAACTGCCAGGCGTTGTCGCCCGAATCGAGCCATTTCGGTGAGGGTAAGATCATCGGGTTCTCCCACGGGTTCGGCGGACAGCGCCGAGCGGCACCTTGAACGGTTCGATGCCGATGCAACAAACAGGCTCGAAACCGCGTCGCCCGAGAAATCATCGATCTTTCCGGCGCGTGTGCCATTTTTGCATCGCCACCGCCGTCGCGGCGCCGTCCACACTTGGCGCACCTGCCTGGGCCGAGGCGCAGGCGCCCACGGGCGCCCCCGCCATCGCCTGCACCAATCCGTCCAGCGGCGCCACCTGGCACATCACCATCGACTACGGGCGCGGCACCGTGGACGCCAATCCCGCCGACGTCAGCGACTCCGAGATCACCTGGCGCGATGCCGGCGATGGCCGCCATTACCGCCTCGACCGGGCATCACCAGAGCTGCCCGTAACTGTCGCTTCCAGCACCGGAGGCTTCT
>CAXTUK010000229.1:0-4385 GCA_964247395.1 uncultured Acetobacteraceae bacterium | reverse complement strand
GCTGTCAGCGTGTCGGCCATCTTTGCGCCGCTCCTCGTTCTCGCCGGCCTACAGGCCGGTATCATGCGCGGCCTGCGCCAGACCCTGCTCGAGGACCCGCATGCGCGCGAGATCACCACCGTGGCGAACCGGAGCTTCACCACGCCACAGCTTCAGGCGATCGCCGCTCGGCCAGAAATTGCCTTCCTGGTGCCTAAAACCCGCACGCTGGCGGCGAGCGCACTGCTCGAGGCGCCTGGCCATGACGACGCGAGGCGTGTCGAGCTCATCCCGACCGCCCCGGGCGACCCCCTGCTCGGCGCCACGGCGCCGAACGACTCCCAAATCGTCCTGTCGTCTGCCGCGGCCGCCTTCCTGCAGGTTAGCCAGGGCGCCCAAGTCCGCGCCCGCATCGCCCGCCTCGTCAACGGAAGGCAGGACCTTGTTCTCGTGCCGCTGACGGTCTCCGCCGTTGCCGCCACCGCGGTGACCGGGCGCGATGCCGGCTTCGTAACCGTCGGCTTCGCGCTGTCGGTCGAAGACTTCCAGGAGGGCAACGCGCCCTGGCGCGGCGTCCCGCCCAGCTCGGCCTCCAGCCGGACGCGCAGCTATGCCGGTTTCCGGCTCTACGCGCGCCGTCTCGACCAGATACCTCGCCTCGACGTAGCACTGCGCGGTCAGGGCGTCGACATCGTCTCGCGCGCCGGCGACGTCGCCGGCCTGCTCGCGCTCGACCGTCACCTGACGATCCTGTTCTTCCTCGTCGCCTCGCTTGGCGCGGGCGGTTTCCTCATCTCGCTCGGCACCGGGCTCTGGGCCAATGTCGAACGCAAACGCACCTCTCTCGCCCTGCTGCGCTTCGCAGGGTTCGGCAGGGCCTCGCTACTCGTCTTCCCCTTGGTGCAGGCGCTTGTCCTCGCACTCGGCGGCAGTGCGCTCGGCGTGCTGGCCGCACTCGGCGTCGAGCGGATCATCAACATCGTCTTCGCCGGCACCGTCTCGCAGGGTCTGCCGCTTTGCAGCATTACCCCGCTCCTCGCAGTCATGGCGATGCTTGCAGCCCTCGGCGGCGCCACGGTTGCCTCGCTGTTTGCAGCCCGGCGTGCAGCGAGGATCCAGGCATGGGAGGGAGTGACGAGCGTATGAAGCCGAGCTGGTTGCCCATTCTCCTCGTCGCCACCGGCGCTCATGCCCAGGGGTGGGCGCGGTTCGTCGATCCGCATCCCGCGCCCGGCGACCTTGTCCTGCCATTGCCCTGCGGTGCCGCGATGGCGTTCCGCCCTGTCGACGTGCCGGCGGGAGAAGGTCCTCTCGACGACCGCTCGATCGAGATCGGACGCACCGACACCGAGGAAGGCTACAGCCAATACCAGCGCCAGGCCTGGATCGCCGCACCTTTTCCGATCAGCGGCGAGCCCGAGACGCGCCGCTTCTACATTGGCAAATACGACGTCACCCGCGACCAGCTCGCCACGCTCGCGAGCCCACATTGTCCCACGCCGTCCGTCGCCGGACGCCTTCCGGCCACCGAGATCTCCTGGATCGACGCGTCGGATTTCGCCGCCAGCTGGTCGGCGTGGCTCCTCGCCCATGCCCGCGACAAGCTGCCCCGGCGAGGCAATGTTTTCGGGTTCGTTCGGCTTCCGACCGATGAAGAATGGTCCTACGCCGCCCGGGGCGGCGCCAAGGTGAGCGAGAGCGACTTTCTCGCACCCACCTGGCCGATGCCGGAAGGCATCGACCATTATGTTATGGCCGGTCCCGATATCGCCGGCGGCTCCGCGCACGCGGTCGGCAGCATGCTGCCCAATCCGCTCGGCCTCTACGACATGCTGGGCGAGGTCGATCAGATGCTGCTCGAACCGTTCCGGCTCAACCGCGTCGGCCGATCGCACGGCCAGGCGGGCGGCATCCTGGTCAGGGGCGGCAACTACACCTTCAACCCGGACGACCTGCAGACCTCGCTGCACACCGAGATCCCGCCTTTCGATCCCGCCACGAACGCGCCCACCCGGCTCGCCACGATGGGCTTCCGGCTGGTCGTGTCTGCGGACGCGCTCGGCGATCTTCGCGACACCCAGAAGGCGCAGGCCGAGTTCGACGTGCTGAACGGCAAGGCTCATCTCACCGCCGCTGATCCGCGCCAGCTTCTCGCCCAGATCAGGGCGGCCACGACGGATGCCGCGGTCCGCGACGCCCTAGGCCGGATCGACGCCAGTCTCGCTAGCAGCGCCCGCGCCCGTGACGACAGCGCCGCCGTGGCACTCGGCGCCCAGCTCGAAGCGGCGACCGTGCTGGCGATGAACATCTGGGAGACGGCCAACACGATGCGGCTGCTGCAGAAGGAGATTTCGGGTCCGTCCGGTCTCGACACGGACCAGATCGCCGCCGTCAGACGCAACCTCGAGAACCACCGGCGCATCCAGACTGGTTCGGCAGGAGGTTACTTGGACTTGCTGCGCGCGATGAGCGCCGGACCGGCCGCCGCGCGTCTGGACGACGAAGTCCGACTGCAGGCTGCGGCGATGCGCGACCGCGGCGAGATCAACCTGCCGCCTTTCCTCGCCATCGTCGCCATGCAGGCCCGCACAATTGCTTCCGGCCGGACGCTGACCTCCGACGCGGTGCAGGCGAGCATCGCCGCCGTGGCGATCGCGGCCGCGCGGGGAGGGTAAGCTACATCTGGGAGAGGATGTCGGCCAGCTTCTGCTGCCGTATTTTGAGCGCGGCGATGTCGGCCCGCGAGGATGTGGCGCCAGTCTGGCGGCGTTGCTTCCCAAGGCTGGCGAGCGAGGCTTCCGCCGCCTGCAGCCGCGCCTCGCTCAACCGGTGATGCCGGCGGGCTTCGTCCAGCCGGGCCCGGAGCGACCGCGTTCGCGCGTCAAGCGAAGCCAGCTCTGCCTCGCGCTGCTCCAGCTCGCCCTGCGAATCGGCGGCTGCCTGCTGCGCCTCGATCGCGGTCAGGCTCTGCTGATTGGCGTTGCTCGTCGCGGCCTGATACTGCCCCTGCAAGCCTCGCGTCCGATCGCCATAACCCGAACCTACCGAACAGCCGATCCCGGAGAACAGGTCGGCGCGGTTCGGGTCGCAATCCTGCGCCGCACAGCCGGCAAGCCACGCGAGACCGGCCGCGACTACCGCAGATCGGGCAAGCCCCACTGGTCAGGCGCCGACAGGCGCGGGTGTGGCGGCAGGCGCCCCCGGCATCGCCCCGAGCGCGTTGCTCACCGCCACCTCGCTCGCCTTCATCCGCGCCACAGCGTCGTTCGTCGTCGCGGCGGCGGTCTTCATCGCCGTCGGATCCGGACGCCCGCTCGCATAGATCGTCATCCCTTTGGCGCGCGCCTCGTAGTTGATCGCGGTCATTGCCAGCTCCCGATCTGTGTTGCGCAGCGCGCTCAGCCGCGCTTGGTAATCATCAGCCGAGACCTGTCGTGCCGTGTATTGCTGGTTGAGCGCGGTGAGCTGTCGCTGCACGTCGGCCGAGACCTGTTCGGCGTTGGCGGCAGCTTCGGCCGATTGCTGCGCATCCTTGTTGGCCTGTGCAATCGCGTCCTGATACTGGGTTTCGGTCTGCGCCTGCGCCTGCGTCCGGCTCGCGACCATGTAGCCGAGGCCGCCGCCGAGCCAGGCGCGGCTCTCGATAAGCTGGAAGGCCGAGGTGGTGCTATCGAAACGGCTCCATGCGACCAGCGACAACACGAACGTCACGGTGCTGGCGATCAGCGCCGCCCAGCGGGCGTTGGCGAGCGTCGCCTCGTCCTCCCCCTGCAGGAACAGGATGAACAGGACACCGACCAACGGCAGCGCGATGAGGCCCGACAGGATCCCGAAGCCGAACATCAGCGCAAGCCCCCAACGATATACCAGGTGATGAAGACCGCGACGCCGAGCAGCATGGCGAAGGCGTAATGGTAGACGTAGCCGGTCTGGATCTTCACCACGCGATCGGTGGTGTCGAGCACCGCGTGCGCGATGCCGTCCGGCCCGAAGCGGTCGATGATGGCCTCGTCGCCCCCGTGCCAGAACAGGCGCCCGAGCCAGAAGGCCGGGCGGACGAAGAGGACATCGTAGAGTTCGTCGAAGTACCATTTGTTGAGCAGGAAGCGGTAGAGCGGCTGGTTGGCGGCGGCCCAGCGCTCCGCCGTGCCGGGGCTGGCGATGTAAAGGTAGTAGGCCACCGCGAAGCCGACGATCAGCATGAGCAACGGGAAGGCCGAGACGAACCAGGGGTCATGCTCCATCGCCTCGAAGACGTGGTTCGCCGACCCGTAGGAGAGCGCCTCGCCCCAGAAGAAGTCGCGCCCCCCCGCGATGAACACGTGGTGGAACAGGATGCCGGCGAAGAGCGCGCCGAAGGCCAGCACCAAGAGCGGGACCAGCATGATCGGCGGTGACTCGTGCGG
>CAXTUK010000228.1:0-4386 GCA_964247395.1 uncultured Acetobacteraceae bacterium | reverse complement strand
GGCTGGTCCTGCATGCTGCCGCCGTCACCTGGATACAGGTCCGAGCGCCGGGCGGCCGCGTGCTCTACGACCACGTCATGCAGCCCGGCGACAGTTGGCCGGTTCCGGCCGACCAGCCCGGCCTGACGCTCACCACCGGCAATGCAGGCGGCCTCGACGTCTCGGACGGCAGCGCCTCGCTCGGCAGTTTCGGACGGCCGGGCGCCGTCAAGCACAACATCGCCCTGACCGAGGATGGCGTCAGGGCTTCGCTGGGCGGCGGTCCCCCGCCGGACGCTGACGCCGCCGCGCCGGGCCCCGTCCAGCACCAGCACCCGTCACCGTCTCCCGCGGCTGCCGATGCGTCCGCCGACCAGCTCAACGCCCGCCAGCTCGGACGCGCGCCGCCAGCTCGCTGAAACCCTTGCAGGGGCTGGAAAACCGCCCCGCGCGCTGGCATCTGCCAGACGACCCCGGAGCCCGCCATGAACTATCGCCCCTACCAGCAGATCGACCGACGCCGCTCGCGCCAGATCCATGTGGGCCGCGTTCCCGTCGGCGGCGACGCCCCGATCACCATCCAGACCATGACCAACACGCTGACCCACGACGCCGCGGCGACGATCGCCCAGATCCGCCGCGCCGAGCTCGCCGGCGTCGACATCGTCCGCGTGTCCTGCCCCGACGTGGAAAGCACCGCGGCGCTGAGGGAGATCGTTCGCGAGGTCAACGTGCCGATCGTTGCCGACATCCACTTCCACTACAAACGCGCTATCGAGGCCGCCCGGGCGGGTGCGGCCTGCCTGCGCATCAACCCGGGCAACATCGGCAGCGCCGAGCGCGTCCGCGAGGTGGTCAACGCCGCCCGCGACCACAACTGCTCGATCCGGATCGGCGTCAACGCCGGCTCGCTGGAGCGCCACCTGCTCGAGAAGTACGGCGAACCCAACCCGGAAGCCCTCGTCGAATCCGCCCTCGAGCACGCCAGGATCCTGCAGGACCACGATTTCCACGAGTTCAAGATCAGCGTGAAGGCTTCCGACGTCTTCCTGGCCGTCGCCGCCTACCAGCAGCTCGCGGACTGCTGCGATCACCCGCTCCACATCGGCATCACGGAAGCCGGCGGCAAACGCGCCGGCACCGTCAAGTCCGCCATCGGGCTCGGCTCGCTGCTCTGGGCAGGCATCGGCGACACCATTCGCGTCTCTCTCTCGGCCGAGCCCGAGGAGGAGGTCCATGTCGGCTGGGAGCTGGTCAAGACGCTCGGCATTCGCCACCGCGGCGTGAAGATCATCTCCTGCCCCTCCTGCGCCCGGCAGGGCTTCAACGTCATCGACACGGTCGCCAGGCTCGAGGAGCGTCTCGCGCACATCGCGACCCCCGTCACGCTCTCCATCATCGGCTGTGTGGTCAACGGTCCCGGCGAGGCGCTGATGACCGATCTCGGCGTCACCGGCGGCGGCTCCGGCCGCCACATGGTCTACGCCGCCGGCAAGCAGGACCACACCACCTCGGGCGAGACGATGATCGACCACATCGTCGAACTGGTCGAAGCCCGGGTCGAGCGGATCCGCCGTGACGTCTCCGCCACCGAGGCCGAAGCCGCCCACGCCGACGGCATCGCGGCCAGGCAGCACGCCGCCGCGGTGTGACGGGTGGCGCCGCTCCAGCCGGTCCGCGGCACCCACGACATCATCGGCGAGGACATGCGCCGCCACCGCCTGGTCGCCGAGACCGCCAGGCGGGTCGCCTATGCCTACGGCTTCGACGAGTGGCAGACGCCGATCTTCGAGCCGACCGAGCTCTTCGCCCGCTCGCTCGGCGACAGCTCCGATGTCGTCACCAAGGAGATGTACAGCTTCGCCGACCGCGGCGGCGAGAGCCTCACGCTGCGTCCCGAAGGCACCGCCGGGGTCTGCCGCGCGTTCGTCACCAACGGCCTCACCCAGAGCCTGCCGCAGCGGGTCTTCTATGCCGGCCCGATGTTCCGCTACGAGCGCCCGCAGAAGGGCCGCACCCGCCAGTTCCATCAGATCGGCGTCGAGCTGATCGGCCCCGCCGAACCGCTCGCCGACGCCGAGACCATCGCGCTCGGCCGCGACATCCTCGCCTCCCTGGGCCTCGCCCGCCACGTGCGCCTCGAACTCAACACGCTCGGCGACACCGAAAGCCGCACCGCCTGGCGCGAAGCCCTCGTCGCCCATTTCACCAGGCATCGCGACGAACTCTCCGACGACAGCCGCGCCCGTCTCCAGCGCAACCCGCTGCGCATCCTCGACAGCAAGGACGAGCGCGACCGGCGTCTGCTGCCCGGCGCGCCGACCATCGAGGCCCACCTGACCGACGCCTCGCGCGCCTTCTGGGATCGGTTGCGCGACCACCTCGCCGTCCTCGACGTGCCTTTCGTCGAGAACCCCGCCATCGTCCGCGGCCTCGACTACTACAGCCACACCGCCTTCGAGTTCACCACCGACGCGCTCGGTGCCCAGGGCACGGTGCTCGCCGGCGGCCGCTATGACGGGCTCGTGGCCGAAGTCGGCGGGCCGCCGCCGCCGGCCATCGGCTGGGCCGCCGGTATCGCGCGCCTCTCCCTCCTGCTCGACCAGCCACCGGCCGCCCCCGAGACCATCGCGGTCGTTCCGCTCGACGACGCTTCGGAACCCGATGCCGTCCGCGTCCTCGCCCGGGTCCGACGCGCCGGCCTTCGCGCCGAGATGGCCTTCAGAGGCAATGCCCGCAGGCGCATGGAGCGCGCCAACCGTGCCGGCGCGGCCGCTGCCGTCCTCATCGGCGAGGACGAGCGCGCCCGAGGCGTCGCCACCGTGAAGAGTCTCGCCACGGGCGCCCAGACCGAGGTGCCGCTCGACGAGCTGCCACGCTTCCTCGTCACCGCCCTCGCCGGAAGGGATTGAGGATGTTCGACGAACGCCTCGACCGCATCGTCACCCGCGCCGAGGAGCTCCAGCACGACCTCTCCACCGGCCTGTCCGGCGAAGCCTTCAACCGCGCCTCGCGCGAATACGCCGAGCTCGAACCGATCGCGGCCCGCATCCACCAGCGCCGCGCCGCCGAGGCGGCCCGGCACGATGCCGAACGCCTGCTCGCCGACCCGGAGCTGCGCGAGCTGGCCGAGGCCGAGCTCGCCGAGCTCGCCGATCGCGTCCCGATGCTCCGACAGGCCATCGCCGTCGCCATGCTCCCGCGCGACGAGGCCGACGAACGCAGCGCCATCCTCGAAATCCGCCCCGCCGCCGGCGGCGACGAGGCCGGCCTGTTCGCGCAGGAACTGTTCGACGCCTACCGCCGCTACGCCGACGCCAGGAGCTGGCGCTTCGACATCCTCGAACTCGACGAGAACGAACTGGGCGGCCTGAAGGGAGCCATCGCCGACGTGAACGGTCGCGGCGTGTTCGCCCGCCTGAAATACGAATCGGGCGTCCATCGCGTCCAGCGTGTGCCCTCGACCGAAAGCCAGGGACGCATCCACACCTCGACCGTCACCGTCGCCGTGCTGCCGGAAGCCGAGGAGGTCGACGTCCATGTCGAGGAAGCGGACCTCCGCATCGACGTCTTTCGCGCGTCGGGGGCCGGCGGCCAGCACGTCAACAAGACCGAGAGCGCGGTTCGCATCACCCACATGCCGTCGGGCATCGTCGTCGCCATGCAGGAGGAGCGCAGCCAGCACAAGAACCGCGCCAAGGCGATGAAGATCCTGCGCGCGCGCCTCTACGAGCAGCAGCGCGCCGATCTGGCCGCCACCCGCTCGGCCGATCGCCGCAGCCAGGTCGGCACCGGCGACCGCTCGGAACGGATACGCACCTACAACTTCCCGCAGGGCCGCGTCTCCGATCATCGGATCAATCTCACCCTGCACAAGATCGACCGGGTCATGCAGGGCGACTTCGACGAGATCATCGACGCGCTCGCCGCCGACGAGCGGACCGCGCTGCTGGCGCAACAGGAATAAGGCGTTGCGCACGCTGCTCGGCATCGTCGGACCGCCGGGCTCCGGCAAGAGCACACTGACCGATCATCTCGCGGCCGAATTCAGGCACCGGGTCGTGATCCTGCCGATGGATGGATTTCATCTCGCCGACCAGGAACTCGAGCGGCTCGGCCGTCGGCACCGGAAGGGAGCGCCCGACACTTTCGACGTCGACGGCTACGTGGCGATGCTCGAGCGGGTGCGCGCGGCGACCGACCCCATCGTCTATGCCCCCGAATTCCGCCGCGAGATCGAAGAGCCGGTCGCCGGCGCGATCCCCGTGCCGGTCGAGGCGAGGCTGGTGATCACCGAAGGCAACTACCTGCTGCACGACGAGGGCGGCTGGCAGCGCGTACGTCCGCTTCTCGACCAGGTCTGGTACCTGGACGTCGACCAGGCGGCCCGCGACGCCCGCCTGGTCG
>CAXTUK010000227.1:0-4457 GCA_964247395.1 uncultured Acetobacteraceae bacterium | reverse complement strand
TGATCGCCGCCGCCCCGTCGGCCCGGCTGTCGCGCGGCTTGAGGTTGATCTCGAAGCGCCCCTGGTTGAGCGTCGTGTCGGTCCCGTCGACGCCGATGAACGACGACAGGCTGACCACGTCGGGATCGACCAGGATCGCGCGCGCCAGGGCGTCCTGGTGCGCCGCCATCGCCGGGAACGACGTGCCCTGCGACGCCACCGACACGCCCTGGAGCAGTCCGGTGTCCTGCACCGGAAAGAACCCCTTCGGGATCACCACGTAGAGGAACGCGGTCCCGGCGATCGTCAGCACCGCCACCAGCAGCGTCAGCGCCTGGTTGTCGAGCACCACCAGCAGCGCGCGATGATAGAGGTCGATCAGTCCCTCGAAGAACCGCGTCATCGCGCTGCCGCGCCTGACCCGCCGGCCGCCCTCGCGCGCGCGGTCGTACTCCGGCGTCGGCGAGGCGCGCAGGATCCGCGCGCACATCATCGGCACCAGCGTCAGCGACACCACGGCCGAGAGCACGATCGTCACCGCCAGCGTCACCGCGAACTCGTGGAACAATCGTCCCACCACCTCGCCCATGAACAGCAGCGGGATCAGCACCGCCAGCAGCGACACCGTCAGCGAGACGATCGTGAACCCGATCTGCCCCGCGCCGGTCAGCGCCGCCTGCATCGGCGACATGCCCTCCTCGAGATAGCGCGAGATGTTCTCGATCATCACGATCGCGTCGTCGACGACGAAGCCGGTCGCGATCGTCAGCGACATCAGCGACAGGTTGTCGAGCGAGTAGCCGAGCAGATACATCGCCGCCAACGTGCCGATCAGCGACAGCGGCACCGACAGGCTCGGGATCAGCGTCGCGCGCGCACTGCGCAGGAAGACGAAGATCACCAGCACCACCAGCAGCACCGCGAGCCCGAGCTCGAACTCCACGTCGGCCACCGACGCGCGGATCGTCACCGTCCGGTCGGTCAACGGCGCGACCTTGATCCCCGCCGGCAGCGACGCCTCGATCGTCGGCAGCGCCTGCTTGATCGCGTTCACGGTGGCGATCACGTTCGCGCCCGGCTGGCGCTGCACGTTGACGATCAACGCCGGCGTCCTGTTCTCCCAGGCCTGCAGCTGCGTGTTTTCCGCACCCACCATCACCCGCCCGACATCGCGGATGCGGACCGGCGCGTTGTTGACGTAGGCGATCACCTGGTCGGCGAGCACCGCGGGATCGTTGATCTGGCTGTTCTCGCGCAGCGTGCTCGACTGCAGCGGACCATCGAAACCGCCCGTCGGCGAGTTGACGTTCGCGTTCCCGATCGTGGTGCGGACATTGTCCGCCGACAGTCCGTAGGCGAACAGCGCCCGCTGGTTGAGCTGCACGCGAAGCGCCCGGACGTTGCCGCCCGAAACCTGCACCGCGCCGACGCCGCCGACCTGCGCCAGCTTCTGGATCAGCCGCGCGTTGATCGCGTCCTGCACGTCGACGAGCTTCATCGTCCGGCTCGTCACCCCGAGCGTCAGGATCGGCGCGTCGGCGGGATTGATCTTGTTGTAGATCGGCGGCGCCGGCAGGTCGGTCGGCAGCAGGCTGCTGGCCGAATTGATCGACTGCTGCACCTCCTGCTCGGCCTCGTCGAGGGCCGTGTCGAGGGTGAAGCGCAGCGTGATCACCGACGCGCCGCCCGAGCTCTGCGAGACCATCTGGTCCAGTCCGGGCATGCTGCCGAACTGGTATTCGAGCGGTGCCGTGATCGACGTCGTCATCACCTCCGGGCTTGCCCCGGGATAGAAGGTCTGCACCTGGATCGTCGGGTAGTCGACGTCGGGCAGGGCGGAAACCGGCAGGAACCGGTAGGCGATGACGCCCACCAGCAGGATCGCGATCATCAGCAGCGTCGTCGCGACCGGCCGGAGGATGAAGAGGCGGGACGGGTTCATCCGGCGTGCTTCTGGTGATCCGCCTGCTGATCGCCATTGCCGTTCCTGCCCGCCCCGCTCCTGGACGGCAGCGTCACCACCGCGCCGTCATGCAGCCGGTCGGTCCCGTCGATGACGACCTGATCCCCCGGCGCCAGCCCCTGCGCCACCACCGTCCGGTCGCCCCGCGCGTAACCCGTCTTGATCGTCTGCACGACGACCTTCAGCGCCTGCCTGCCGTTCACGGTCGTCGTCTTCAGCACATAGACGAAGTTGCCCTGCGGCCCGTTCTGGACCGCCGGCGTCGGCACGATCAGCGCTCCCGTCAGGGTCTCGAGCCGCAGATGCGCATTGACGAACTCGTTGGGGAACAATCGTTCGTCGCCGTTCGGGAACGTCGCCCGCAGCTTCACCGTGCCCGTGCTGGTGTCGACCTGGTTGTCGATCGTCTCGACGAAGCCGGTCGCGAGCTTCGTCGCATCGGTCCGGTCATAGGCGTCCACCGCCAGGCGCGTGCTCGCGTTCAGCTTCTCCAGGATCGGCTGGATGTCATCCTCGGCCACCGTGAAGATCACCGAGATCGGCTTGATCTGGGTGATCACCACCAGTCCGTTGGTCAGCGCCGACGTCACGTAGTTCCCCGCATCGACCTGGCGCAGCCCGACCCGTCCGTCGACCGGCGAGGTGATGTGGCAATAGGCGATGTCGAGCCTGGCGGTGTCGATCTGGCTCTGGTCGATCTTGATCGTCGCCTGGTCCTGGGCGACCGTGAACACCTGATCCTGCAACGTCTGCTTGGCGATGCTGGCCTGCCGCCCGAGCGTCTGGTAGCGCTCGAGATCCATCTGCGCCTGTTTCAGCGCCGCGGTGTCGCGCGCGAGCTGGGCGCTGTACTGCTCGACCTGCACCTCGTAGGGACGCGGATCGACCAGCGCCAGCAGGAACCCCCGCCCGACATCCTGCCCTTCCTGGAAGTTCACCTTCTGCAGGTAGCCGCTGATCTGCGACTGGACGGTCACCGTCGCGAGCGGCGTGACGGTCCCGAGTTCCGTCAGCACCACGTCCATGCTGCCCGGCGACACCGGCGCGACCGCGACCGCGACCGGCGGCGCCGCACCCGCATGCTGGACCGTGTTGTGCGCCCACGGATGCAGCCAGAACAGCAATCCTGCCACCAGCAGCAGGACGATGAACCAGGGCCAGAGATTGCGCCGCCGCCGCGCCGGCGTGGTGCGCGCGCCGGCGGGCGTCGGCCGGGGCCAGGGCGCGGTCTGCTCGTCCATCTAACATCCTGTCGTGACACCGGCCGCCTGGGCTCCCGACCCTACCAGATTGACGCGGTGCGGGAAAACGCCCGAAGTTCCGGCCGCTCGCGACTTCTTGTGACGAAGTGTGCTCGGAAGGCCTGGATAACGATGTCGAGATTGTGGCAACTTCGGGCCGGTGTTAAGAACCGGCAACGGCGACCGTCCGATCGGCTGCCGACCGAACCGAGGAGATCGGCGATGTTCCGGCGTCTGTTCACCCTTGAGGCCAGCGTGTTCCGCGAGCAGCTCGACGAGTTGCGCCATCGGGTCGAGGACGCCGAAAGCCAGATCACCGAGACCGCACGCGAGATGCTGGCCATCGGCCGGCACACCTACTCGCGCGGCGTCTGGAACTTCCGCTCGCCGGTCTGACCGCTAGGCCTGGTGGCCGCTTAGCTCCTCCCCGGCATCCGCGCGCAATCCGGCGCAGAGCACAGGCGCCAGCATCGCGACCGCGCCAACGACCGACCAGGCGATGCTCAGATCCACCAGTCCGGCCTCGCCGATCCCCCGCAACGCGGTGGCGACCGCCAGCGCCGCCGCCGAGACGCAGATCCCGAGCGTCAGCGTCACCTGCTGCATGGTCGCGTAGAAGCTGGTCGCCGAACTCATCCGCCCCGCCGGCACGTCCGCATAGGCGATCGTGTTGTAGGCGGTGAACTGCAGCGACTGCAGGAACCCGCCGCAGAACAGCACCGCCCAGATCACCGCGTGCCCGATGCCCGGCCGGAAGCACGCGCACGCGAAGGCGAAGGCGCTCGCCCCGGCGCCGTTCCAGATCATCGTCCGCCGATAGCCGAACCGTCGCAGCAGCCGTCGCGACAGGCCACGCATCGTCAGCCCGCCGGCCGAGGTCAGGAACGTCGTCGCGCCCGACTGCGCCGCCGACATCCCGAGACCGACCTGCAGCATCAGCGGCAGCAGGAACGGCGTCGCCCCGACCGCGATCCGCGTCGCCGCCCCCGCCACCACCGACAATCCGAACGTCGGGATGCGCATCAGCGTGAAATCGAGGATCGGCCGTTCCGTCCGCCGCGCATGCCAGGCGTACAACCCGCCGCTGGCCGCGCCGACGCCCAGGATCAGCGCCGCCAACGCGACGGGCACTGCCCCGCGGCTCGCCAGTTCCAGCCCGAAGATCAGGCACGCCAGCGACGCCCCCGACAGCACCAGCCCACGCACGTCGAACCGCTGCCGCGCCGCACGCAACTGCGGCACGAACCAGGCCGCCAGCGCCAGTCCCGCCACCC
>CAXTUK010000226.1:0-4478 GCA_964247395.1 uncultured Acetobacteraceae bacterium | reverse complement strand
CAGGTCATCCGCCTTCCCTTCACCCTGGAGCGGCTGCTCGCCGCCGGCCAGCCGCTCAACCCGGCCTATCTCGGCACTATCACCGCCATCATGGCCAGGAACGCCGCCGCCAACGTCGTCACCGTGCTCGATCCGCACGATTACGGCTACATCGGCACCGACGGCAGGGCGCGCGAGATCGGCGTCGACGCCACCGGAACCGCCGAGTATCTCGACGCCGTCGCCAAGCTCGCGCTCGCCGTCCGCGGCCGCCCTTCGGTCGCCTTCGGGCTGATGAACGAGCCGCACGACCAGTCCTGCGCCCAGCTCGCACCCGTCTGGCAGCAGGCCGTCCTCGCGATCCGCGGCGCCGGCTTCACCGGCCCGATCATGGTGCCGCCGACCAACTGGGCGCATGCCGACACCCTGGTCGGCAACGGCTGCGGCGCCCTGTTCGCCCGGCTCGCCGATCCCGAGAACGACCTCGTCGTCGAGGTGCACAACTATCTCGACCCGAACCAGAGCGGCACCTACACCCAGCCGATCGCGTCCACCTCGGTCGGCTCGCAGCAGCTCGCCGCCGCCATCGCCTGGTCGCGCCAGACCGGCATCAAGCTGTTCGTGGGCGAGACCGGAACGCCCGCCGACGCCCGCAGCGTGGCCGCGCTGCAGAACGAGCTCACCACCATCAAGGACGCGCCCGACGCGTTCTGGGGCGTGGCGCTCTGGGGCGCCGGCCCGTGGTGGCCGGCCAGCTACATGATGAACCTCAACCCGGTCGACGGCGCGCCGGCGCCGCAGATGGCGAAACTGGGCCAGTATACCGCGACGCCGGAGACGCTGGTGCTCGACCTGACCGAGGACGCCTACGAGGGCGATGCCACCTACGCGATCTCGCTCGATGGCCAGGTCGTCGGCAGCTCCCGGATCGAGCCCGCCGTGCAGGGGTCAGGCTTCAGCGACCAGGTGACCGTTCCCGGCCCGTTCGCGTCGGGGACTCATACGGTCAAGGTCACCTTCCTGAACGATGTCTATGCCGGCTCGGGCGCCACCGACCGCAACCTCTTGTTCAACGCGGCGACGTTCGACGGCAGCCTGCTGGGAATGCATCCGGCGGTCCTGCCCAGCACGGGCTCGAACGCCTCGGCCACCTTCACCGCTCCCTGAGCGGGAGCCGCGATGCCTCCGCCGGCTAGCTAGTCGTCCGGGTTCGACCGCGCGCGCTTGGTGGCGCCGCGACGTGTCTTGGCGTCGAGGCGGCGGAGACGGCTGCCGAGCGTGGGGCGGGTCGGCCGGCGGCGGATCGGCCGGACGGCGGCGGCGGCGATCATCGCGAGGAGGCGCGCGCGAGCGTCCTCGCGGTTGCGTTCCTGCGAGCGGAAGCGTTGCGCGAAGATCACCAGAACGCCGTCCTGGGTCATCAGCCGGCCGGCGGCCTTGGCGAGCCGCGCCTTGAGGTCGTCGGGCAGCGAGGGCGAGCGGCCGATGTCCATCCGAAGCTCGACGGCGGTCGACAGCTTGTTGACGTTCTGGCCGCCCGGACCCGACGCGTGGACGAAGGTCTCGGCGAGCTCGCGGTCGTCGATCGAAATGGTGGGGGTGACGGCGATCCGCATGCGACGCTGCTCCGAATCGGGGGCATCATGGTGCACCCGAGAGGCGGGTGGGAGTGCGAGTTGGAGCAGGACCAGGCAAGCGCGATCCTGACGGTCGATCTCGCGGCCATCGGCGAGAACTGGCGGTCGCTGGCGGCGCGGGTGGCGCCGGCCGGATGCGCGAGCGTGGTCAAGGCGGACGCCTACGGGCTCGGGATCGCGCGGGTGGCGCCGGTGCTGGCGCGGGCGGGATGCCGGACATTCTTCGTCGCGGTGCTGGAGGAAGCGGTGGCGCTGCGGGCGCTGCTGCCGGCGGCCACGATCCTGGTGCTCGACGGGCCGGTCCGAGGCAGCGAGCCGGTGTACGAAGCGCAGCGGATCGTGCCGGTGATCAACGATCTCGGTCAGCTCGCGGCGTGGCGCGGAATGGCCGCCCGACGAGGCGAGGCCTTGCCGCTGTGCCTGCAGGTCGACACCGGCATGGCGCGGTTCGGGCTGGCGCCGCGGGAGGTCGACATGCTGGCAGGCGCGCCGGAGCGGGCGGCGGGATTGCGGCCGACGCTGCTGATGAGCCATCTCGGGTGCGCCGACCAGACGGGGCACCCGGCGAACGAGGCGCAGCTGGGGCGTTTCGCGTCGGCGAGAGGCTCGTTGTCGGGGGTGATGGTGGGGGCGCGGGCGAGCCTGGCGGCGTCGTCGGGGATTTTTCTCGGGCGGCCGTTCCATCACGACATGGTCCGGCCGGGGGCGGCGCTGTTCGGGGTGCCGCCCACGGACGGGGCGACGAATCCGATGCGGGCGGTGGTGCGGCTGCAGGCGCGGGTGATGCAGACGCGGTGGATCGAGGCGGGAGACAGCGTCGGCTACGGGGCGACGTTCACGGCGACGCGGCGGATGCGGATCGCGACGGTGGCGGCGGGCTATGCGGACGGGTTCCTGCGTGCGGGAAGCAACCGGGGGTCGGTCGCGGCGCCGGACGGGACGAGGCTGCCGATCGTGGGGTTGGTGTCGATGGACAGCATCACGGTCGATGCGACCGCGCTCGCCGAAGGCGAACTGGGCGCCGGCGACCTGGTCGAGCTGATCGGGGCGCATCGGACGCTTGATGCGGTCGCGCGCGACGCGGGCACGATCGGCTACGAGATCCTGACCGCCCTTGGCGGGCGCTATCACCGTGTCGATGTAGGAGAGGAGGCGGACGAGAGGCGGAGGGCGCTGGGGTGAGAGTGATCGTGCTCGGAAGCGGCGTCGTGGGCGTCACGTCGGCCTGGTACCTGGCGAACGAAGGGCACGAGGTGGTGGTCGTCGACCGGCAGCAGGCGGCGGCGATGGAGACGAGCTTCGCCAATGCGGGGCAGGTGTCGCCCGGTTATGCGTGGCCGTGGGCGGCGCCGGGCATTCCGCTGAAGGTGGCGAAGTGGATGCTGACGAAGCATTCGCCGTTCCGGCTGTATCCGCGGGCGGATCCGGCGATGTGGCGCTGGATGGCGATGATGCTGCGCGAGTGCAACACGCGCTCGTACGGCATCAACAAGAGCCGGATGGTGCGGGTGGCGGAATATTCGCGCGAGTGCCTGCACGACCTGCGGCATCTGACCGGGATCGAGTACGACGGCCGGCAGGCGGGGCTGATCCAGCTGTTCCGGACGCAGCAGCAGTTCGATGCGGCGTCCAGGGACATCAGGATCCTGCACGAGAGCGGGGTCGATTCGGAACTGCTCGATCCCGATGCGTGCGTGGCGCGCGAGCCGGGGTTGCGCCGAGCGCGAGGCGAGCTGACGGGCGGGTTGCTGATGCCGGGCGACGAGTCGGGCGACGCGCATCTGTTCTCGCAAGCGTTGGCGGCGATGGCGGCGGAGCGGGGCGTCGCGTTTCGTTACGGCGCCACGATCGAGGCGATCCTGACCGAGGGCGACCGGGTGACCGGGGTGAGGACGGATCGGGGGATGGCGACGGGGGACGCGTATCTGGTGGCCCTCGGCAGCCACGGGGCGCGGCTGCTCAAGCCGATCGGCATCGAGCTGCCGGTCTATCCGGTGAAGGGCTACTCGATCACGGCGCCGGTCGAGAACGAGGACGCGGCGCCGCGTTCGACGGTGGCGGACGAGACCTACAAGGTGGCGATCACGCGGCTCGGCGACCGGATCAGGGCGGGCGGGACGGCGGAGCTGTCGGGCTACAATGCGACGCTGCGGCCCGGGCGGCGGGCGACGCTGGAGCATTCGGTGGGGAGCCTGTTCGCTGGCGCCTGCGACTTCTCGAAGGCGACGTTCTGGACCGGGCTGCGGCCGAACACGCCGGACGGGACGCCGATCATCGGCAATGCCCGGCGGTATGGGAATCTCTGGCTGAACACCGGGCACGGCACGCTGGGCTGGACGATGTCGTGCGGGTCGGGGCGGTTGATCAGCGACCTGATTTCGGGACGGCGGCCGAACATCGAGTATGAGGATCTGTCGATTGAGCGGTATGTGGCTTGAGAGGCTTCGAGGACTGTGCTCCGCCTCACGCGATCGGAGGCGCACTGGCCGGTAACGCATAGCGGCGTGGAGCCGTGCACGACAACTCGGGTCGGAAACTCGCCTGAATATTAGGCAGGGGCTGCCGAATGGCAACGGTTGGACGTTACCGGACTGGCCGCTTTGGAGAAGGCGGTTGGGGTAAGCGGACGTCGGTGCATGCCTACAGCCAGTTCAGCGCGCCTCGTGCGCCAAATTCTGAAAGTGCTGGCGTAAGCGATCAGGGGCAAGCGGCTGACGCTGGCACGTCGGCCGTAGTCGGCAGGATCACTCTTGGCTTGATCGGCGCTGTGATCGGGATATGTTCCCACTCACCTCAGGCCGCGACACCTAATACCAATCGCCGTTGATCAAGACTCAAGGGATTCCCGTGCGTTCCGGAATC
>CAXTUK010000225.1:0-4487 GCA_964247395.1 uncultured Acetobacteraceae bacterium | reverse complement strand
GGCGACATGGCGGTGCTCGACGAGATGCGCGGACGGATCGACGCCGCCCCTGGCCTGCGCGCGCTCCTCGATCACCCCGACGGCGCGCCGCTGCGCGCCGGCGACCGCCTGGTCCAGCCGGCGCTCGCCCGGACCCTGCAGACGATCGCGCGCGACGGACCCGATGCCTTCTATCGCGGACCGATCGGTCGCGAGATCGTGCGCGCCAGCCATGCCGGCGGCGGCATCATCACGATGGCCGACTTCGCCGCCTACCGAACGCGAATCCTGCCTCCCGTGAGCTGCCGCTATCGCGGCTACCTCGTCGAGAGCGCGCCGCCGCCGAGCGCGGGTGGCGTGGTCCTGTGCGAGATCCTCGACGTCCTCGATGGCATCGAGATGAAACCGCTCGGTTTCCATTCGGCTGGGGCCGTGCACGACATGGCCGAGGCGATGCGCCACGCCTTCCACGACCGCAACACCCTGCTCGGCGATCCGGCCTTCGTGCAGGCGCCGGTCGCGTCCCTGCTCAGTCCGCAGCGCGCGGCCGCCATCCGCAAGGCGATCCTGCCCGACCATGCGACGTCGTCCGCCTCGCTGCCCGCCTCGCCGGTCCCGGGCGAGGGCCATCAGACCACCCAGCTCTCCGTCGTCGACGCCGCCGGCAACGCCGTCAGCCTGACGACCACGCTCAACCTCTACTTCGGCGCCGAGGTCGTCGCGGGCTCGACCGGCATCATCATGAACGACGAGATGGACGATTTCAGCACCCGGCCCAACAGTCCGAACGCATTCGGCCTGGTCCAGGGCGAGCAGAACGCCATCCAGCCCGGCAAGACGCCGCTCTCGTCGATGTCGCCGACCGTCGTCTCCAGGGACGGACATCTGGTGATGGTGATCGGCAGTCCGGGCGGCTCGCGCATCCCGACCATCACGCTCGAAGCGATCCTCAACGTCGTCGATCTAGGCATGGACATCGCCGCCGCCATCGACGCGCCCCGGATCCACGAGCAGTGGCTGCCCGACGTGATCGAGGCCGAGGACCGCGCGCTTTCGCCCGACACCAGGCGGCTGCTCGAACAGATGGGCTACACGATCGAGGATCACCCCAGATGGGGCGCGGCCGAGGGCATCCTCGCCGGCGGCCCCGCCCTAGGCGCGAAGGCCACGGACGGCTTGCGCCTGTTCGGCGCCAACGACGTGCGCGCGCCGGCGGGCGCGGCGGTCGGGTATTGATGCAGGAGAGTGAGGAAGGCGCCAATCCCTTCGCGCTGCTTCGGCCGCACTGGCGGCTGGTGCTCGCCTGCTTTCTCGGCTGGTTCCTCGACGCCTTCGACCAGGTGGTGCTGATCCTGGCGCTGCCGGAGATCGGCCGTCATTTCGGCGTCACGCTGACCGCGATGGGTCTCGTGCTGACCGTCCAGAGCGTCGGCCGTGTGGCCGGCAACATCGGCTGGGGATGGCTCGCCGACCGCTACGGCCGGAAGCTCACCTTCATGGCCGGCGTGATCTGGTTCGCGGCCTTCTCGGGACTGTCCGGTCTCGCCTGGAGCTACGCCGCGCTGCTCGCCATCCAGTTGCTGTTCGGCGTCGGCTTCGGCGGCGAGTGGACAGCGTCCGCGGCGCTGCTGATGGAGACCGTGCCGGCCCGGGCGCGCGCCGTCGCGTCCTCGCTGATGATGGCCGGCTACGAGTTCGGCTTCTTCGCCGCAGCCGGCGCGCAGGCGATCCTGCTGCCGCTGTATGGCTGGCGGTCGCTGTTCCTGGTGGGCGTCATCCCGGCGCTGCTCGCGATCTTCATCCGCGTCGGCATCGGCGAGAGCCCGGTCTGGCTGCGCCTTCGCGAACGTCGTGACGCGCCCGCCCGTCGGCGGGCTCGCCCGCGGTTCCGGATGGACGCCGCCGCCTGGCAGGCCTGCGCCCTGATGGCGGTGCTCCAGTTCCAGAACGCCGCCATCTACAGCTTCTATCCGACGCTGCTGAAGACCGTTCACCATTACGGGCCGCAGGGCGTGTTCTATGCGGTCGCCGCCTACTCGATCGGCTCGATCGCCGGCAAGCCGTTCTGCGGCTGGGTCGCCACCCGTATCGGCGACCGGCCCACGTTGCTGATCTATCTCGCGATCACGCTGGCCGACATCGTCCCGTTCGCCGCCGGATCGAGCCCCCCGGTGCTGCTCGCCGCCTCGCTGGCGATGGGCGCATTCGGCAACAGCGTCTTCGCTCTCGTGCCGCACTATCTCTCGCTGCGGTTCGCCTCGCCGGTCCGCTCCTTCGGCATGGGCCTCTCCTACGCGCTGGCCGCGGCGGGGCAGGGCATCGCCGGATACGTCGTTCCCGAGACCGGACGCGGGCTCGGCCTCGCGCACGCCATCGAGCTCCTCGTGGTGCTCGGCTCGATCGGCGTCGCCGCCATCGCGCTGCGTGAACCGGGACATCTGCCGGGCGGCGACATGGAGGACGCGCCGGCCTGAAATCAGCTTCAGTGCATTGCGGGAAACAGGGGGACGACACGATGGCGGGGCCAATCACCGCGGGCGGCAGGCACTATGGGCGCTACCTCCTGTTCATCGCCGGCATGGGCGGCCTGCTGTACGGGATCGACGTCGGCATCATCGCGGCCGCGCTGCAATACCTCAACAAGACCATCAATCTCACCGTCGGTCAGACCTCGATCATCGTCGCGGCGGTGCTCGGCGGGAGCATGCTGTCCTCGCTCGTGGCCGGCGTGCTCGCCGACTGGTTCGGGCGCAGGACGATGATGATCGTGAGCGGGCTGACATTCGTGCTCAGCGTGGCGCTGATCGTGATCTCGCAGGGTTTCCTGCCCTTGTTCGCCGGCCGGCTGCTGCAGGGATTGAGCGGAGGCGTGATCGCCGTCGTTGTGCCGCTCTACCTCGCGGAGTGTCTGAGCGCCGCAAGTCGTGGCCGCGGGACCGCGGTTTTCCAGTTCATGCTGACAGTCGGCATCGTCGTCGCATCCGTCGTCGGCCTCGTCTACACGCGCCATGCGGAGGCGGCGATCGCCGCGGCGGCTGGGAACGCGGCTCTGGTTCGCGCCGCGCAGAACGCCGCGTGGCGCGGCATGTTCCTGTCAGTCATCTACCCGGGCCTGATCTTCTTCATCGGCGCGTTCTTCATCGGCGAATCGCCGCGCTGGCTGTTCCGCAGGGGCAGGCGGCCCCAGGCGCTCGCGGCCCTGCGCCGATCCTGCTCGGAGGCGGAGGCGCGGCAGGAGCTGGCGGAGATGGAGGATCTGGCCCGCAGGCGGCCGCATCGCGCAGCCGGCGGCGCCGGCTCGCTCCTGCAACGCAAGTTCGTCGTGCCGTTCGTGCTCGCCTGCGTCATCCTGGCCTGCAATCAGGCAACCGGGATCAACTCCATCCTCGGCTTCCTCGTCGTCATCCTCAAGCAGGCGGGCCTGACGCCGGCGCTGGCGACCCAGGGCGACCTCGCGGTGAAGCTGCTGAACTGCGTCATCACGATCGCGGCCATCGCGTTGGTGGACAGGAAAGGCCGCACGTTCCTGCTCAGGATCGGCACGGTCGGGATCATCGTGGCGTTGGTCGGGGCCGCGCTGGTGTTCCGCGGGATCGAGGCCGAGCGTCACGACGTGCGCCAGCAGGTGCAGGCGGCGGTCAGCGGCGGCGGATTGACGTTGCCGGCAAAGGATCCGGCGCTCGGTGCGTTGCCGGCCGGCCGCGCGTCGGCGCTCACCGTCTATTACGGCCGCGGCCTTGGCGGTGATCGAGTGGAGACGGTGCTGAGCACCGATCCGGACCCCGCGCTTCACATCGCTCCCGACCCGGCAAACGCCATGCCGCTCACGATCAAGCGTGCTTCGTATGGTCCGGTGCCGACCGAGGCGACAGGCTGGCTCGTCACGGCGTGCCTGTGCCTGTTCATCGCGTCGTTCTCCGTCGGCCCCGGCGTGGTGGTGTGGTTGGCACTCTCGGAACTCATGCCGACGCGCATCCGGTCCATGGGCATGGGTGTCGCGCTGCTGGTCAACCAGGGGGTCTCGACGGCGATCGCCGCCGTGTTCCTCCCCGTTGTCGGCGAGTACGGCTACTCGACGATGTTCCTCTTCTGGGCGGGATGCACGGTGATCTACTTCGTCACGTCGGCGTTCTTCCTGCCCGAGACGAAGGGCAGGACGCTGGAGGAGATCGAGCGCCATTTCGAGGGCACCGGACGGATCGGCGCCCGCTAGCTGGCCGGAACCGCGAAAGGAGAGACGCGATGACGGCAAATCCCTATCGCGAGTGGGTCGAGAGCTTCGTGGCGGCGCTCCGCCGGGGCGAGGCGATCGGCACGGCCGAGCGAGCATTTTCCGTGCAGTCGCCCGATGCGGCTGGAGCGAAGGTGCTGGTGTTCTCCCCGCATCCCGACGACGAGGTCATCGTCGGCGGCCTGCCCTTGCGTCTCATGCGCGAGCGTCGGTTCGCGGTGGTCAACGTCGCGGTCACGCTCGGGACCCGCCCGGCGCCCCCGGGCCCGCGCCGGGC
>CAXTUK010000224.1:3433-4505 GCA_964247395.1 uncultured Acetobacteraceae bacterium | reverse complement strand
ATGCCGAGGGACACCATCGACCGCGCCATCAAGAAGGCCGCCGGCGCCGCTGCCGGCGACGACTACGCCGAGGTCCGCTACGAGGGTTACGCCCCCGCCGGCGTCGCCGTCATCGTCGAGACGCTGACCGACAACCGCAACCGTACCGCGTCCGACGTCCGCAGCGCCTTCTCCAAGCATGGCGGCGCGCTCGGCGAGACCAACTCGGTCTCCTTCCTGTTCGCCCGCCTCGGCGCCATCCGCTATCCGGCCGCCGCCGTCTCAAACGAAGCGATGCTTGAAGCCGCCATCGAGGCCGGCGCCGATGACGTCGAGAGCAGCCGGGACGGCCACGAAGCGACCTGCGCCGTCGAGAGATTCTTCGCCCTGCGGGACGCCCTGGAAAGACGCTTCGGTGCGCCCGAGAACGCCATCCTCGACTGGCGGCCCGCGACGACCGTCACGCTCGACGAGGAACAGGCCCGCTCGGTCCTCAAGCTGATCGAGGCGCTCGACGAACTCGACGACGTCCAGAACGTCTACGCCAACTTCGATCTCCCCGAGGACGTCGCCCAGCGCCTCGCCGCATGACGCTTCTCGTCGGCCTCGACCCGGGCCTGCGCTTCACCGGCTGGGGCATCGTCGAGTCGACCGGCAACCGGCTCCGCCACGTCGCCGACGGCGTCATCGCGACCGACGGCGACGACACGGTCCCCAACCGTCTTCGCGCCCTGCACGGCGCGCTGATGGCGCTCCTCGCCGAGTGGACCCCGAGCGAGGCCGCCGTCGAGGAAACCTACGTCAACCGCAACGGTGCCGCGACCCTCAAGCTCGGCTACGCCCGCGGCGTGGTCCTGCTTGCCCCGGCGCTCGCCGGCCTGACGGTCGCCGAATACGGCGCGATGGAGGTCAAGCGCGCCGTCGTCGGCACCGGTGCGGCCACCAAGGACCAGGTCGCGATGATGGTCCGCCGCCTGCTGCCTGGCGCCACGCTCAAGCGCGCCGACGCGGCCGACGCGCTCGCGGTCGCCATCTGCCACGCCCACCACCGCGCGTCGAACACCCGCATCGCCGCCGCTGCTCGCCTGGCGTG
>CAXTUK010000224.1:0-3389 GCA_964247395.1 uncultured Acetobacteraceae bacterium | reverse complement strand
GGGCCGGGCGGCGGTCCCCCAGACCCCCTGCCATCCTTGGACGCGTCGCGGTCGGCTTTCGTGTTAAACGTCTCCTCGGAGGATTCCCGATGAGCTTGACGACTTCGACCAGCTTGGCCGAGCATGTGATCGCAATCTTGCGATCGCACGAGGCGGAGTTGCGGCAGGCGGGTGTTCGTCGCCTTTCGCTGTTTGGTTCCGTTGCCCGCGGTGATGCCGAAGCCGAGAGCGACGTCGATCTCGCCGCCGAGCTCGACCCCGAGGCCCGCATAGGTTTCTTCGCTCTTGGAGCCCTGGAGCGACGCTTGGCCGAGTTGGTTGGTCGCAGGGTGGACCTGCTGCCCGAGCCGGTCGATAAGCCGCGCTTGCGTGCCAACATAGAGCGAGATCGTCGACGTGCCTTCTAGGCACGACCCAGCCGAGAACTTGTCCGACATTATCGACAACTCCGAGCGGATCGAGCACTACTTGGCTGTTATCGACCGCGAAGCATTCTTCGTTGACGGCTTGGTGCGCGATGCGGTGGAACGCTGCATGGAACGGATCTGCGAGGCTGCGTACCGGTTGGGCGAGCACGCAGCCCGGTTGATGCCCGACCAGCCGTGGCGCGACATTCGTGGCATGGGCAATCGGCTGCGGCACGCCTATGACCGGATCAATCCGGAGGTGGTCTGGAACGCTGCCCACGACGACCTGCCCGGCTTGGCGATGGACGCACGCCGAGCGCTCGTCGAGCTTCGAGCCAAGGACGACGATGCCGGCTACGACACAAGCTAGCGACAGCAATGTGCCGACGGCCTTTCTTTGGATAGTCCGCCCGGCTCCGGCGGCCAGACCACCACGAACCGCTCGAACACCGTCTCGACCCGGTCATCCATCGCGAACCCTCCGGTCGCCGCTTGCCGCTCGAAGAACGCCCGGTGCTCGGCGAGCCAAGTGCCGAGCGAGCGATCCCCTTCACCCTCGTCATAGGCGAACGCGGCGTCCACGGAACCGAGCGGTCCGACCCTGACCTCCGTCGTCCGGACCACGCAGTGCGGACGCCCGTTCCCATCGACGACCAACCCGTAATCGCCCGGCTTCGGCAACGGCTTGCCCTCGACCTCGTAATCCCGCAGCAATCCGGCCGTCGCCCGCTTGCGCCCGTCGACCACGAGCGCCGCCAGTTCCGTCGCCATCGCCGGGCTGTCGCCGAACGCGACCACCTCATACTTGTCGTGCTCCAATCCGGCCGCCTCCCGGAACGAGCGCCAGAAATGTACCATCATCCCGCCCTCGAGCCCGCTCGGTCGATGGGCCTGCACTCCACGGGACGGTCACGCCGTCTCGCGCGGTCGCACCTCCTTCTCGATCGACGAGCCCTTTTCGGCTGCCGCTTTCGACAGATCGTGCGCACTCTGCAGGTTGGTCCAGAACCCCCGGCTCGTGCCGAGATACTGCGACAGGCGCAGCGCCGTATCAGGCGTCACGTCCCGCCGACCGGCCACGATCTCCGAAATCCGGTTCGCAGGCACGTGCAGGTCCATCCCAAGCCGGGTGGCGCTCAACTCGAACCGGATCATGAATTCTTCCTGCAGGATTTCGCCGGGATGCGAGGCATCGCAGGTTCCTTCGAACGCAGTGATAGTCGGTGATCTCGACATCGGCAGGTCCTGCCTTGGTCCACCGCGTCCTTGGGCTCCCGGCCGCTCTCCGGATCGAGCGCCAGAGCGCCTCGGTGCTCAACCCGCCTCTCCCCCGGACGTTGAGCACCCATGACCGAAGGAGCGGCGACGCGAGTGTCGACAGCCTCAGCCGATCGACCGGCAGCGGCCGACCCAGGACGCGTCCTCGTCCCGCTCGTCTTCGTCACGCTGCTCTTCTTCCTCTGGGGCCTCTCCTACGGCCTGCTCGACACGCTCAACAAGCACTTCCAGAACACGCTGCACGTCAGCAAGGCGAACTCCGCCTGGCTGCAGGCGGCCTATTTCGGCGCCTACTTCCTGGTCAGCGTGCCCGCCGGCCAGCTGATGACCAGGATCGGCTACAAGGGCGGCATCCTGCTCGGCCTCACCCTCTACGCCACCGGCGCCTTCCTCTTCATCCCCGCGGCGTCGATCGGCGATTTCGGCGTGTTTCTCGGCGCGCTGTTCGTCATCGCCAGCGGCCTCGCCTGCCTCGAAAGCGCGGCCAACCCCTACGTCACCAGGCTGGGCCCCGACGAGACCGCCGAGCGCCGCCTGAACCTGTCGCAATCCTTCAACGGTCTCGGCAGCTTTCTCGGACCGATCATCGGCGGCATCATGTTCTTCGGCCTCGGCGCGCAGCACGGCCCGCAGGCGCTCCGCTCGGTCGAACACACCTACGCCGCGATCGGTGCCCTGGTCGTCGTCGTGCTGCTCGTCTTCTGGCGTCTCCGCCTTCCCGAGATCAAGGAGACCACCGAGAGCGCCGGCACTGCCGTGCGCGCCCTCATGCAACGCCCGCACCTGGTGCTCGGCGCCGGCGCCCAGTTCGTCTACGTCGCCGCCCAGGTCGCCTGCGCCGCCTTCTTCATCAACACCGTCACCGCCAACTGGCCCGGTCTGCAGTCCGAACGCGCCGCCTTCATGCTCTCCGCAAGCCTGCTGCTGTTCACCGTCGGCCGTTTCGCGACCACCGGTCTGATGACCCGTAGCTCGCCGCGCCTGATCCTGACCCTCTACGCCTGCGCCGACGCGGTCCTGACCGCGATCGTGGCGCTCGGCATTCCCTACGTCTCGACGGTCGCGCTGATGTTCGTCTTCTTCTTCATGTCGATCATGTATCCGACGATCTTCGCGCTCGGCGTCCGCGACCTCGGCCCGGCGACCAAGCTCGGCGGTTCCGCCATCGTCTCCGGCGTCGCCGGCGGCGCCGTCCTGCCCCTGGTCATGGGTCTGCTCGGCGAGCGGATCGGCATCGTCCACGCCTACGCGCTGACCACGGTCTGCTTCCTCCTGGTCGCCCTCTATGGCTGGCGCGGTGCGACCGTCCGCAACGGCTGGACCCGGACCTGATCGACGGCGCCAAATCGACCGGCACCGGGATGGAGTCGCGTCATTGATCGCCAGCCTCACCGGCCTGCTCGCCGGACTCGAGCCCGACCGATGCGTCGTCGACGTCGCCGGCGTCGGCTACCTGGTGCTTGCCTCCACCCGCACGCTGGCCGCCCTGCCGCATCCGCCCGAACTCGCCCGCGTGCTCGTCGAGACCCAGGTGCGCGAGGACGCGATCACCCTCTACGGCTTCACCGAGGCCGCCGAACGCGACTGGTTCCGTCTGCTCACCACCGTCCAGGGCGTCGGCGCCAAGGTGGCGCTCGGCATCCTGTCGGCACTCGGCCCACCCGACCTCGCTGCCGCCATCGCGGCCGGCGACCGCCCCAGCCT
>CAXTUK010000223.1:0-4514 GCA_964247395.1 uncultured Acetobacteraceae bacterium | reverse complement strand
GCCGCGACGACACGGTACGGATCGTCGAGCACATGGGCCTGCGCGATCCGCGGGTCGTCGCATTGCCCACCGAACGGCCGCTCGGCATCAGCGCCTCGATCAACCGGGCGGTCGAGCGCTTCGGCCACGGCCGGCGCTGGCTGGTCAGGATCGACGCCCACGCGGAATACCCCGCGAACTACGCCTCCCGTCTGGTCCGCGCGGCCGTGCGGCACCAGGCGGCCGCCGTGGTCACGCCGATGGCGAGCCGTGGCGCCGCCGGCTTCCAGCAGGCCGCCGCGGCGGCGTCGAACTCGTTCCTCGGCACCGGCGGGTCGGCGCACCGGATCGTCGGCGGACGTTCGCGATGGGTCGAGCATGGTCACCACGCGCTGATGGCGCTCGAGACATTCATCGCCGTCGGCGGCTACGACGAGACGTTCAGCCACAACGAGGATGCCGAGCTCGATCACCGCATCATCCAGTCGGGCGGCCGTATCTGGCTCGAGACGGAGCTCGCGCTGGTCTACTATCCGAGGCGCACGCCCCGTTCGCTGGCCAGGCAATATTTCAAGTATGGCCGCGGGCGCGCGATGACGGTGGCGCGGCACAAGCGGCGCCGGCGTCTGCGACAGGTCGCGCCGCTCGCGATCGCGCCGATCTGCTGCCTGGCGCTGCTCGCCCCGCTCTCCTGGCTTGCCGCCGTTCCGGCCCTGGCATGGGTGTCGCTCTGTCTCGGCTACGGGCTCCTGCTGGGCCGTTCCGGTGGACCCTGGGCGGCCGCGGCCGGATCGGCGGCGATCCTCATGCAGGGCGCCTGGTCGTTCGGCTACTGGACGCAGCTCCTCACCGGACCTCGGCCTGGCGCAGGACCGGACGCGCTTCGTCCGCATCGTCAATTCGAGCTCGCGGCATGACATCGTGACGCAGGTGACGACCGGGACGACGGCCAATTCCCTCCTCTGGAGCGGCGTCGAGAACGGCAGCCTGGCGGTCATCTCGCTGGGCTCGCTGGTCGTCTATTCGCAACTGCTGTCGGCGGCCGAGTTCGGGCTCTTCTCCATCGTGCTCGCGCTGACCGAGATGCTGGGCATCCTGGTCACGATGCTGTTCCACGATGCCCTGGTGCAGCGGCGTGACGTCACGGACCTTCATTTCGACACCGCCTTCACCGTCACCGCCGCCATCAGTTTCATGCTGATGATCGGCTGCTGGGCTGCCGCGCCTGTGTTCACGCTCGTGACCCACCAGCCCGACGCCGGCCGGGTCCTCGGCTGGATGGGTCTGATGTTCCCCAGCCTCGCCCTGAGCGCCACGATCGTGGCGCAGCAACGCAGGCAGTTCGCCTTCAGGTCGCTGGCGATCCGCTCGTTGAGCGGCCGGGTGTTCGGCGGCGTCGCGGGGATCGCCGCGGCGTTCCTGCATGCCGGCATCTGGAGCCTGGTGCTGCAGCAGGTCGGGACGGCGATCGTCGGATCGGTCGTGCTCTGGTTGACGTGCGCACGCACGCCGAAGCTGCGTTTCGGGCGCCAGGAGTTCCGTCAGCTGGTCACCTTCGGCGCGTTCTCGGTGACCAACCTGTTCCTGTCGTTCTCGATCAAGCGCCTGTTCACCATCGTCGCCGGACTTCGTCTGGGCGTCGCGACGGCGGGCTACCTCAATCTCGGCTTCCGCATCGTCGACGTGCTGTGGGCGATCTCGGCCACCGCCGTCTCGCAGGTGTCGCTGCCGATGCTGTCGGGCCTGCAGTCCGACACCGCCCGGCTCAAGCGCGCCTACGCGAAGTCGGTCGAATTCGCCTGCCTGCTGCTGTTCCCCTGCTTCGCCGGCATCGCCGTCACCGCGCCGGAGATCGTGGCGTGCGTCTTCGGACCGAAATGGGCGCCGGCGTCAGGCTGCGTGGCGGCACTCGCCTGCCTCGTTCTGGTCCAGGCCCCGCGGCTGTTCGCGACGCCGGTGCTGACGGCCGTCGGGCGCCCAAGGGATCCCCTCGTCGGCGTCGTCGCCGAACTCGCGGTCATGCTGCTGCTGCTCTCGACCATCGGCGTTTACACTCTGCCTTGGGCGATCGGCATCTGGATCGCCAGCGAATGCAGCCAGATCCCGGTCTCGACCTGGATGCTGCGCCGCGCGACGGGCTACGGCGTCGTCGACCAGTTCGCCGGCGCCCGGACGCCTCTGCTGGCGGTGGCGACGCTGGCGCTGGCCGTCACCGTCGCGCGCCACTGGTTGCCGGTCGAGCTCGCCGTCGCGGCTCGCCGCTCTCGTCGTCGTCGGCGCGGCGACCGATGGGGCTGCCATCCTGACCCTCGATCGCAGCCTGGCTGGGCGATTCCTCGGTTTCATCGGCTCAGGGCTGCAATCAACCAAGGCCTGAGAGACCGTTTGAGAATGGGCCTGGCGGGTCCAAGGCGCTACGCCTTGACCACCGAGGTCGTCGGGCTGGAAGCCCGCTCTCACCAGGGTGTTTCGCCGCTCGCTTCCACGAACCGACCCGAGACGGCATCCTCGCCGAGCAGTGCATATTCGACCGGCAGTCTGCACCCTCTTGCGCAGTCAGAAAACCGCCGTGCCCGGTCAGGTCGGTCTTCACATAGCCCGGACTCACCGAGTTCACGATGATCGGCGTATCGCGTAGCTCTTCGCTGAGCTGAACCGTGAGCATATTGAGGGCTGCCTTGGAGGCATTGTAGCCGATCAGTCGAGCCGAATAGTAAGGCGACGTCGGGTCACCGTTGAGCGTCAGTGAACCAAGGGAACTGGAGAGATTGACGATCCGGGCGGCAGGAGATTGGCGCAACAGCGGGAGCATCGCCTGCGTCACTGCCAGGGTGCCAGTGAAGTTCGTATCCATGATCCTGCGAACGGCTTCGGGTGAGGCAACGCTTGGCGGCCCGTCCTCGGCATCAACGATGCCGGCGTTGTTGATGAGTATGTCGAGCCTGCCATGCTGGGCCTTTATCGCCTCGGCAGCGGCCGCAATGCTTGCCCCATCGTTGAGGTCGATCCGAACGGATTGCGCCGTCAACCCATGTTGCTTCAGATCGGCCAGCGCCGCACTCGCCCGTCCCAAGTCGCGGGCACCGATGATGACGAAAACGCCGGCTTGCGCGAGTTGCCGGGCGATCTCGAGCCCGATGCCCTTATTCGCGCCGGTGACAAGCGCGATGCGGTTGGTGTCAGCCATGAAACCGGTCCTTTCCTGGGTTCTAGCGGCAATCCAGGATATGAAGGATCGTTCAGCTTGAGGACTCGCTTATGGCAACGAGCCCGCCACGTCATCTAACTCCTCGGAAAAAGCCGCGTCAGGCGCGGGCAACGGCGACGCTCGACGCGATCCTAGAAGCCACCATTCAGGTTTTGCTGGTCGATGGACCCCACCGTCTCACGACGACGAGGGTAGCGGATCGAGCCGGCGTTTCCGTCGGCACCATGTACCAGTAGTACCCGCACAAGCAGGCACTGCTTTACGCCTTGAACGAGCGCTACTTGGACGTCCTGGCTGACAAAGTGGAGAGGGTCTGCCGAGCGCACCAAGGTGCACCGATCAACGAGATGGTCGAGGCGCTCGTGACGACCTATTGGAGGGCGAAAACCGAACGGGCTGACGTGACTCGCGTCCTTTACCGGTCGGCCGTCGAACTCGATACGGAGACGTTGATCGAAGCGTTCGCGCATCGTGTCGACACTGCGACCGCTGCAATGTTCAGCAGTGCGCCCGATAGCGCATTCGCTGATCTACACAGCGTCAACATCGCGCTTCTGACCACCATCTTCGGCACGATCCGGAACGTATTCGAACGGAACTTGTCTTCTGCCCTCGGCGACGAGCTGCATCGTCAACTGATCCTGATGTGCATCGCCTACATAGAAGCGGTCAGGTTGCCTCAGGTGGTGTCTCAAGGACGTCCAGGAACAGCCCTCGAGACCGTTCGAACGTCATCATCAGTGGCTGCTGCGGCGGAGCCGTCTACCGGCCCGGGACCTTCCCCCAATCATGCCCATCTGACGCGAACACGGCGTCCGCTCCGGCCGCGCCGATCGATGCCAGCACCTTGCCCAATCCGTCCCTGATCGTCGTGGGGTTCGCGTAATGGCCCCCGAGGCGGTGAAAGCGCATCGAGCCAGCCTCCCTGGTATTGGCCAGCGTGATCGTCTGCGCCGCCGCGAGCGCGGCAGGCGCGATGATGAGCGCGTGCTCATGCTGCCTGGTCAGGGTGAACTCCGGCCCTGGCACTGTGAACTCCGCGCGTTCCGTCACCGGCGTCACCGGATCGTAGACGTAACGGCCAAGATGTTGCAGCACCGACAGGGGAACCGGGATCGCCGGCTCCAGCTCCAGGTCGGCGGCGTTCGCGAGCCCGGCACTGTCGTCCTGGACGCTGAGGTTCGCGGCCTCGAACGCGATGTCGTCGTCCGCGTCGCTGCGTCCGCGATTGCCGGAGAAGAAGAACACGCCCGGCGCATCGAGCTGATCGGCGACGCTGCTCCATTTCAGCTTCATGTTCTCCACCTGGACGCGCGCCGCGTACGAC
>CAXTUK010000222.1:0-4521 GCA_964247395.1 uncultured Acetobacteraceae bacterium | reverse complement strand
GTCCGCCACCAGCTCCACCAGGTGCGGATCGTGGCTGATCAGCAGCACCGCGCCCTCGAAGGCCGCCAATGCCCGCACCAGCGCGTCGCGCGCGTCGATATCGAGATGGTTGGTGGGCTCGTCGAGGATCAGCAGCTGCGGCGCATCGCGCGTGGCGAGCGCCAGCAGCAGCCTGGCCCGCTCGCCGCCCGACAGCTCGCCCGATTTCGTCTCCGCCCGATCCTTGTCCAGGCCGAAGCGCGCCAGTTGCGACCGGCACACCGTCACGGTGGCTTTCGGCATCGCGAGCTGCATGTGCGCGAGCGGGCTGGCCTCGCCGTCGAGCTCGTCGGTCTGGTGCTGCGCGAAATACCCGACCCCGAGCCCGTTGGCCCGGAACTGCGTCCCCGACATCGGCGCCAGCCGGCCCGCTAGCAGCTTGGCGAACGTCGACTTGCCGCGCCCGTTCGGACCCAGCAGCGCGATCCGATCCTCGCTGTCGAGCCGCAGCGACAGCTCTCGCAGCACCACCCGCCCGTCATAGCCGCAGCTCGCCCGATCGAGCGTCAGCATCGGCGGCGCCAGCAGGGCAGGGGAGGGGAAGTCGAATTTCGTCGCCGACGGCTCGACCACCGTCTCGATCATCGGCATCCGCTCGAGCGCCTTGATCCGCGCCTGCGCCTGCCTCGCCTTGCTCGCCTTGGCCCGGAACCGGTCGACGAAATCCTGCATGTGCTGGCGCCGCGCCGCGATCCGCAGCACCTCGCGCTGCTGCTGCAAGGCCTGCTCGGTGCGGATGCGCACGAACTCGCCGTAGCCCCCAGGCGTGGTCCTGATCCGTCCGCGGTCGAGATGCGCGATCGCGTGCACGGCATTGTCAAGCAGCTCGCGATCGTGGCTGACGATCACCACCGCGCCCGCGAACCGCTGCAGCCAGCCCTCAAGCCACATCGTCGCTTCGAGGTCGAGATGGTTGGTCGGCTCGTCGAGCAGCAGCAGGGCGGGGGCGGCTAACCGCGCGGTCGCCAGCGCCACCCGCATGCGCCAGCCGCCCGAGAAGGTTCCGACCGCTCTCGCCTGCGCCTGCGCGTCGAACCCGAGCCCGGCCTGGACCGCGCCCGCCCTGGCCGGCGCCGCGTCCGCCTCGAGCGCCCGCAGTCTTTCGTGCAGCTCGGCGAGCCGCGACGCGCCTTCAGCACCGGCGCGCCCGGCTCCCTCCACGTCGGCCAGCAGCCGCAGCCGTTCCGCATCGCCCTCCAGCACGCAATCGAGCAGGCTCGAAGGCCCTTCCGGCGCCTCCTGACGCACCGTCGCCATCCTGGCGCGCGACGCGATCCGGATCTCGCCGCCGTCCGGCTGCCGCTCGCCAAGGATCGCCGCAAGCAGCGTCGACTTGCCCGCGCCGTTGCGGCCGACCAGGCCCACACGCCGGCCAGGCTCGACCGACAGGTCCGCGCCTTCCAGCAGCGTGCGCCCGGCGACGCGGATCGTCAGGTCGGAAATCGTCAGCAGGCTCACGCGGCACCTCACAAGGAAAGGCCAGGGGTTCCACCCCTAGGCCCCGGACCCCATCCACATTAGAAAGCGCGCCGAACAAGCAGGACGCACCCACATGGCCGTCGAACGGACGCTCTCCATCATCAAGCCCGACGCGACGCGTCGCAACCTCACCGGCGCGATCAACGCCAAGTTCGAGGCGGAGGGCCTGCGCATCATCGCGCAGAAGCGGATCCAGCTCACGCAGGCCCAGGCGCGCGCCTTCTACGCCGTGCACAGCGCGCGTCCGTTCTACGACGATCTCGTCTCGTCGATGACCGGCGCCCCGGTCGTCGTCCAGGTGCTCGAAGCCGAGGACGCGATCGCGCTGCACCGCCGGATCATGGGCGCCACCGACCCGAAGAAGGCCGATCCGGGCACCATCCGCGCCGAGTTCGCCGAGAGCATCGAAGCCAACTCGGTGCACGGCTCCGACGCCGCCGAGACCGCCGCCGAGGAGATCCCGTTCTTCTTCTCGCGCCTCGAGCTCGATCCCGCCTAACAGGCCCGCGCGTCGAACGACCGCTCGGCTCGCTCGTAGATCGCCCGGTCGAGCCGCGTCAGCCGGTCCAGTTCCGCCTCGATCGCCGCCGTCGTCGGCTCGCGCTCGATGCCGCGAAACAGGCCGGCGCTCTTGCGGGCGTTGGAGCTGCCGTGATTGAGACGCGGCAAGCGCGCCGGAAGCGGCGCCCCGATCACCCGCGACAACCGGGCCAGGCTGGCGTCCGTCCGCTCGACGATCCCCGCGAAGGCAAGGCTCTCGAGCGCGAGCTCGGCGCGCCGCAACGCCTCGTGCGGATCGGCCTCGACCGGGTCGCCGTCGTCCGTTCGGTAGAGGCCGGTCAGGCGGCGGACGTAGAAATTATCGGTGTAGTTGCGCACCAACGGGTCTTCCAGCCGCAGGAAACCGAGCAGATCGTGATCGTGCGCCGCGGCGACGTTCCAGTTGCCGAAAGCGCCGCGCGCCAGCGACGCATCGACCGATCTCCAGTAATGGTAGAGCGACAGCAGCCGGCTGCGAGGTTCGCGCAGCAGGGTGAGCACCAGCCGCTCCGGATCCGCGCGCCTGAGCGCAGGCAGGTCGTAATGGCCCCAGATCAGTCGTGAACGCCGGACGGCGACGAGCGCGTGCGGCGGAAACGGCGTGCGCATATGCGGCGGCATCGCCCGATGCGGGTCGTCGTCGATCTGCAGCGGATGAAACAGCTCGGTCAGCACCTGCGACAATGCGATGCCGGCAGTCTTCTCGAGATGCAGGAACGCGATCGGAGGCCCGGTCCAGAAGCTGAGCGGATTGCCGTTCTGGCCGACCGTTGCCTCCTTGTCCGCCCCGAGCGTCGGCAGGGCAGGCAGCGCACCTTCGCGTATCAGGTTGAGCACCGCCGCACGGCCGAGCTGTTCCTTGGCGGCCGGCACGGCATGCAACCCGCGCAGGATCGGCGGCAGGACCCGCTCGCCGCCGACGAAGCCCGCCGCGAATGCGTGGCGCTCCATCGTGGTCGGCCATCGCCCGAGCGCCAGCCGGAGCAGCGGAACGCCGGCCGCCGTCACGATCACGCTCAGCAGCGCGTCACGCGCGGCTGCGATCTGGTCGGTCCACGACGCTGCCCGGTGCGCGCCGCTCCTCGCGCATTGCTCGAGGCTGTCCGGCAGGAGCATCCGCGCCAGCACCACGCCGACGACCAGGAAGCCGATCTCGTCGAGATGGCCCAGCAGGGTCGGACCCCGCAGCAGGTCGATCGGACCCACCAGATACCCGACGCCGATCGCCAGCATCAGCGCCGACAGGCAACATGAGAGCGGGTGGCGCAACGCCTCGCGCGCGAGACGGCCCTCGAACGCCATCCGGTCAGCAAAACGTGTGTCGAGCCGCATCACCGAGCTTCCGCGCGCTTCGGGCCAGGCCGAAGCCATCCGCATCATCTCAGAGCAAGAACCAGTCCAGCAGCACGAGAACCACCACCACGCCGATGATGCTCCACAGGATCAGCCTGGTGAAACCGCCCCACAGATGCTGTCGGTCGGCCAGCAATCCCTCGGCCGGGTTCGGAACGCCGTCCGCTTCGTGCATCACCTCGATCCGCTCCCCGTAGGCTTCCTCAGCCGCCATCCTCGACCTCCCTCACGGCAGACGCCTCACTACGCGGGGCCGCTCGGACGCTGCAAGAGGGAGACCAGCCGCCCCTCCGGCGCCGCCGACGGCGCATCGCCGCCCAGCGCCATCCGCACGACGGCCGGATAGAGCACATGCTCGGTCGCGAGCACGCGCGCGGCCAGCGCCGCCTCGTCGTCGCCCGCCATCACCGGCACCGCCGCCTGGCCGAGGATCGGACCCTCGTCCACCCCCTCCGTCACCAGGTGCACGCTGCAGCCATGCAACGCGACACCCGCCTCGAGCGCGCGCGCGTGCGTGTCCAGGCCGGGAAAGGCCGGCAGCAGGCTCGGATGGATGTTGACCATCCGCCCGGCCCAGGCCGTCACCAGGAACGGCGTCAGCCGCCGCATGTAGCCGGCCAGGCACACGAACCGCACGCCTGCCTCCAGCAGCGCCGTCTGCAGCGCCGCCTCGTGCCCGGCCCGGTCGAGCCCCCGCCGATCGATCACCATCGCCTCGACGCCACGCGCGCGGGCCAGCGCCAGGCCCCCCGCCGACAGCCGGGCCGCCCACACCACCCCCAAGGCGCCCGGCAACTACGCCCACCCCCCCCCCCACCAAAACCCCCCCCACAAATTAAACACCCAAAAAAAAAAAAAAAAAAAAAAAAAAAACACGACGTACTCTTCCAAACACACAGCCCCTCGCGTGAGGAGACGTGCGGCGAAGGACGGACACGCGTGGCGCTCGCTCCCCCGTCTTCTCGATCTATTTCGGCCTGGGGCCTCTGCTCATGCCAGTCCATACCTGACGCCACTCTGACACCGCACAAGCGTCCATCCGAAGACCCGACCTGCCCAGCCCCCGACCAGGGCACGTGATTCCATTCCGACCCATGTTCGCCCTTACTT
>CAXTUK010000221.1:0-4527 GCA_964247395.1 uncultured Acetobacteraceae bacterium | reverse complement strand
TCAACTCGGACCAACCAAGGGCCGGGCTCCTACACCACGCTCGGGGACGTAACCACAGGCTGGTATGCATTGCGACAGACGACGCATTCCATCTCGGCATCCTTTCCTCTCATCTCCATGTCATTTGGTCGCTAGCGGTTGGAGCAACGCTTGAAGATCGTCCGATCTACACGAAGACCCGCTGCTTCGACCCGTTCCCATTCCCGAACGCGACCGACCGCCAGCGCGCCACGATTGCCGCCATCGCCGAGGAACTCGACGCGCTCCGCCGCACCCGCCTCGACGCCAGCCCCCAGCTCACCATGACCGGCCTCTACAACGTGCTCGAAGCCATCCGCGCCGAGCGCAGCCTGAGCCCCGCCGAGCGCGACATCCACGACGCCGGCCACATCACCATCCTCCGCCGCCTGCACGACGACCTCGACCAGGCCGTCGCCGACGCCTACGGCTGGCCCCGCGACCTCGCCGCCGCCGGGATCGTCGCCAACATCGTCGCGCTGAACATCGAACGCCGGCGCGAGGAGGAGAACGGCCTCGTCCGCTGGCTCCGCCCCGAGTTCCAGGCTCCGTTCGAGCGCAGCGCCGCCCAGACCGCGCTGCCCGTCGAGCCGGCCGACGATGTCTCGCTTCCGGTCTGGCCCGCCCGCGATCCCGAACGCTTCGTCGCTCTCCGCGGGCTGCTCGCGACCGCCCCCGGCAAGCCCGCCGACCTGTCCCGCCGCTTCCAGAAGGCCAGCCCGGCCAAGATCGGCAGGATGCTGGAAACGCTCGCCGCCCTCGGCCAGGCGCGCCGCGCCCCCGACGGGCCGCTACTCGACTTGATCCCCGGTGCCACCCACCGCCCTACCTGACTTCAGGACGAAGTTCCTATCTTGATTGCGACGGAATTTTCAAGTCGATCAACCAGCGGCGCTCGCCAGACCAGACGTCCGGCAACGACCGTCGGCACAAATCGTGATGCCCATCCTCAAGACAGCACCAACGTGCACCCATGACGCATCACCCCACCGCGAACCAACCCTCACGACCGGCCGCCGGGACGCCCGCGAGCCGATCGTGCTGAATGCCCGACCGGCGCCGGTCTCACCGCCCCGTGGTCGCACCGGCGGACGAGGCCGACAGATCGACCGCTTTCGCGATCGCCGCGTAGCCCGCGTCGTTGGGATGCAGGTGATCGCCACTGTCATAGGCCGGCAGATAGCGCGTCGGGTTCTGCGGGTCATGAACCGCATTGTCCTGATCCACGATCCCGTCGCACCCGTTCCCGGACTGCCGGACGAAATCGTTGTACCGCTCGCGAATGCCTTCGCCATCGGAGTTCCAGGTGCCGAAGCCTTCGTAGGGCGTCAGCGTCGAGCAGATGAACTTGATGCCCTTCGCGTGCGCGCTGTTCATGAGCTGCTGCAAGCCCGCGATCAGCTGGTCGGACGTGGGCGGCGTGAAGCCGAGGTAGGCGGCAATCCCGAGATCGTTGATCGGATCGTCCGAGAAGATGACCATGCGCACGCCCGACTGGTCGAGCACGTCCCGCTGGAACCTCGACTCGGCACTCGGACCGGTGATGTCGCTCAGCAGCCGGTTGCCGGCGATGCCCTCGTTCAGCACGCCGACCTGGGATCCCGCCTGGGCGAAGCGCGTGGCGAGATCGTTGGGCCACCGCTTGTTGGCGTCCGTGGTGGAGGCGTAGCCGTCCGTGATCGAAGCCCCCAGGGTGACCACGGACCCGAGCGAGCTCGAGTTCTGCACGTCCAGACCGGTCAGGTAGAAATTGCTCGTCGTCGTCTGCGCGCCGCTCAGCGAGCCCTGCCCCGACGCGTCCCCGGCGGCGATGTAGTTCGTCTGCAGGGCGTCGGTGTGCTGGGTGTCGTCCGGGCCGGTGTTGTCCGGCAGGAACATGCTGATCGCCACGTCGCCGAGTGCCGGGACCTGGAACGGCACCGGATCGCTGACCGCCGCCGATCCGGCCGGAATCGTGACCGAGCCCTGGCCGCCGAACGTCAGCGTCTTGTCCGTGCCCGTGTCGACGCCGCCGTTCGACGTCGGGGTCGCCATGTGCACGTCAGAGACGGTCAGCGACTGGGTCCCGAACAGGTTCGACACGTGGATCTGCGCGCTCGACCCGCCGATGCTCGTGTGCACGATCTGTCGCAGGGTCTGTCCGTTGAAGCTGGTGCCCGCCCCGCCGTTCTCGGTGCCGCTCTGGGGCGCCGCCGCCCAGGTGCCGACCCAGGGCGAGCTCGAACCGCTGCTCTGGGCCAGCGCTGGAACGGCAAGTCCGCTCAGCAGGACCGTCCGCACGGCGTGGCTCGTCAGGCTTCGCACGTCCATGTTTGTCTCCTTCCGCCTTGGCGCGCGGAAGCTGGTCAGTGTTGTCACGGGTTTCCAGGGTGCCGACCCTAAATACTGGACACCGCAACCCGCGGCCCGGCTCGCACGTCACCATCCGTCACCAGCTGGCGACGCCCCGCGGGACGAGGGAGTTCGAAGTCCATTCGCCCGATCCGCCTCGCCGCCTTGCTGATCCTGTCCGCTCCCCTCTCCGGCTGCTTCCGCCTCGGTCCGGAACGCCTCGACCAGGACCAGATCGGATTCTCCCGCGCCTTCGGCAGCGCCGAGAAGCGGCAGACCCTGCTCAACGTCGTCCGGCTCCGTTACGCCGACACGCCCACCTTCATGCAGACCACCCAGGTCATCTCCGGCTACCAGCTCCAGACCAACGCCACCGGCGGCTTCGAGGCCTTCCCGGCGGCCGACCCCAGCACCTACGTCAATGCCGGCGGCTCGGTGCAGCTGCAGCAGAGTCCGACCTTCACCTTCCAGCCGGTCACCGGCGAGCAGTTCGCCGACACCTTCATCCGCCCGCTGCCCCCGTCCGAGCTGCTGCCCTTCGTGCTGAGCGGCCTGCCCATCGACGTGCTCTTCCGGCTCGGCGTGCAGTCGATCAACGCGCTCGAGAACGCGACCTCGTTCACCCGAACCGCGAACGCCGGCTCGCCCGGCTTCTTCCTCCTGCTCTACGATCTGCGACTGCTGCAGATCGCCGGCCTGGTCGGCGTCCGCCTCGAGCACGACACCAGGGCCGCGGACGGCAAGGACGCGCCCGGCGCCGTCTACCTCCTGATCGCGCCGACCGAGGATCCCGCCCTCGCGCGCGTCGCCGGCGAGGCGCGCCGGCTGCTCGGCCTGCCACCGCACGCCCATGATGCGCAGGTCGTCTACGGCCGAACCCCGTCGCGGCCGGGCGAGGTCGCGATCCTCACCCGATCGATGCTGAGCGTGCTGAACCAGATCGGATCGCAGATCGAGGTGCCGGCCGCCGACGTGGCGCATGGCCGCACCATGCGGACCATCGGCAATGTCGGGATCGAGCATCGTCCGGTCGTCGTCGTGCATTCCGGTCCGTCGGCGCCCTCGGACGCCTTCACCGCGATCGAATACCACCGGACCTGGTTCTGGATCGCCGACGACGATTTCGACAGCAAGGTCGCCTTCACCACCATCCAGATCCTGCTGGCGCTCGCCACCACCAGCAAGGGCCCGGGCACGGTGATCACCATCCCGGCCGGCTGACGCTACCGATGCGGCGTGATCAGATGCTTCTCCCCCGTCGCCCGCCGTCCATACGCCGCGATCATCGCCGGCGACAACGCCTCCGCCAGCGTGATCTCCGCGGTGTAGTGGCTGGCGAACGTCGTCAGGAGCTCGGCCGCCACCCGGTCGCGCAGTCGCTGCGCGTCCTGGGCGCCGATCTTCTCCAGGAACCAGGGCAGCAGCCAGCCGCCGACGCCCCAGGCCATGCCCAGATCGCCCTCGATCACCTTCGGTCCCGTATCGAGCATTCCGTAGACGTACACCTGCTTGTGGACCGACGATCCATACCGGTTGTAGCTCGTGAGCTTGCGGCTCGCGACCTTCTCCATCGTCGCCAGGATCGTCGCCGCCATCGTCCCGCCGCCGATCGCATCGAACGCGAGCGTGGCGCCGGTCTCCGTCAGCGCGTCGGCCAGCGCCTCGGCGAAAGCCGGCGCCGAGCTGTCCACGACGTGCCGCGCCCCCGCATCGCGCAGCAGCGCCACCTGGCGCGGGCTGCGGACGATGTTCACCAGCGCCGTCCCGTCCGTCAGGCAGACCCGGTTCAGCATCTGGCCGAGATTCGACGCGGCCGCCGTATGCACCAGCGCCGCATGGCCCTCCCGGCGCATCGTCTCCACCATCCCGAGCACCGTCAGCGGGTTGACGAAGGCCGCCGCACCCTGCCGCGGCGTGGTTCCCTCCGGCAGCACCAGGCATTCGGCCGCGCGCACGGCCCGGAACTGCGCGTAGCATCCTGGCCCACGCACCGCGACCACCCGCCCGATCAGCTCCTGCGCACCAGGACCAGCCGCGACCACCACGCCCGCCCCCTCGTTGCCGACCGGCATCGGCACGTCCAGCCGCCCCGCCACCCCCGCGGCGCCCGACGACGTGGGGGGCGCCGCCGCCGACGCCGCCGGCTGCCGCGACTTCATCGAGGCCATGCCCGAGGGC
>CAXTUK010000220.1:0-4532 GCA_964247395.1 uncultured Acetobacteraceae bacterium | reverse complement strand
GTTGGCGACCATCAGCTCCGACAGCAGGGTGCCCGAGGCGTCGGCGATGGCGTTGGCGGTGGTGGCGAGGCGGGCGGTGAAGGTGCGGCCCGGCGCCTCCGGCACGGTCAGGCTGGCGGTCACGCCGGGCCGTATCTCGGCGGAGTCGACCTGGGGCACGCGCACGTAGAGGCGAAGCTGGTCCACCTTGGCCACGTCGAACAGCTCGGAGTTCGACGTGGCGCCCGCGCCCGCGTTGACCAGCGCGCCGATGTCGATCCGGCGCGCGGTGACCACCCCGTCGAAGGGCGCGACGATGCGCGAGAAGCTCTTCAGCGCCAGGTAGCGGTCGAGGTTGGCCTGGGCCGCCTGCACCTGGGCGCGGCGGGCGGCGAAGTCGCCGGCCTTCTCCTCGCTCTCCTGGGCGGAGACGGCGTCCTGCTTCAAGAGGCGCGACCAGCGCTGGGCAGTGGTGTCGGCCAAGTTCATATTGGCCTGGGCGGTCGCCAGATCCGCGCGGGCCTGGATGATCTGCTGGTCGGTCTCGGGCGTGTCGATGACGGCGAGCAGCTGTCCTTTCTTAACATGCGCGCCGATGTCGTCGTACCAGGCCTGCACATAGCCCGACACGCGCGAGTAGATCGGCGCGTTATAGAAGGCTTGCAGCGGGCCCGGCAGGGAGAGCGAGCTCGCGCTGGCGCTGGTCCTGGGGCTCACCACGCTCACCGCCGGAATCGACTGGGCGGTGGTCCAGGTCTTGGTCTCGCTGACCTTGTGGCTGCGGCTGGCGATGCCGGAGACCACGACTACGACCGCGATCGCCACCGCGGCGACGCCCGCGATCAGCAGGCCCCTGCGGCTGCGGGGCGGGGCGGCGAGATCATCGAGGTCGGCCACCTCGATGGGCGCGAGCGGGCTCGCGCCGATGCCGACCAGGCGGAACAGCGTGCCGTCCGCCTCGCGCGCCAGAAGTTCGCGGGCCGGGGCGAAGAGCGCATCCGGCAGGATGGTGGGTGCGGCCAGCCGCCTGCTTCGGGTCCGCAGCGCGAAGCGGCTGGTGCGAAGCTTTAGCACGATCCCGGACGCGGCGTGGCCGCGCGAGCGCAATCGTGCGCCGAGATGCTCGCACAGTCGCCAGAGATGATGCTCGATGTCGTCGAGGGCGACGAGGTCGCGGTCGAAGGTGGTCTCGGCACTGACGGACTTGGGGGCGCCGTCCAGGGTGACCGGTCGGTGATCCTCGCCGCGAGCTCGGGCGGCGAGCGATGGGCCTTCCTCGCCGAGGCGCCGCGACGCGTCGAGCGGACCGAGCGCCTGCAACTGGCCGAGGGTGGTGAAGCCCCTGCTGGCGAGCCGTTGCTCGAGCGCCGCGCCGACCCCGGGCAGGAAACGGACGGGCTTGCCGGCGAGCCAGCTCCTGGCGTCGGCGCCGAGGACGGAAAAGCCCCTGGGCTTGTCCAGGCCGGCCGCGAGCTTGGCGAGCAGCCGGTTCGACGCGAGGCCGATCGAGACGGTCACGCCCACCTGGCGTTCGATGCGCGTCGCCAGTCGCGCCAGGATGATGGCGGGCGCCGCGCCGTGCAGGATCGCGGTGCCGCTCAGATCGAGCACCGCCTCGTCGATCGAGAGGGTCTGGACGAGGGGAGTCAGGCTGCGCATCAGGATGCGGATCTGGCGGGCGGCCTCGGTGTATTTTGCGAAGTCGGGACGGATGACCACCGCGTCCGGACAGGCGGCGAGGGCCTTGAACATCGGCATCGCGCTGCGGACGCCGTTGATGCGGGCGATATAGCAGGCGGTGGTGACGACGCCGCGTTCGCCGCCGCCGACGATCACCGGGCGGCCTGCGAGCTCGGGACGGTCGCGCTTCTCGACGCTGGCGTAGAAGGCGTCGCAATCGACATGGGCGATCGCGAGCTCGAGCAGCTCTGGATGGCGGACGAGGCGGCCGGAGCGGCATAGAGGGCAAAGGCGCGGGGTCTCGCCTGGCGTCGCCGTGCAATCGAGGCAGAGCGACGCCACCCGAGATCAATCCGACGGCGGCCAGAGCCAGGCCGCGCCGCGCACGCCGGAGCTGTCGCCGTGCATGTTGGGCAGGATGGGTGTCACGAAATTGGGGCTGATCACGTGGCGCGGGATGAGCTGCGGCAGCCGCGTGTAGAGGTGCCTCATGTTCGACAGGCCGCCGCCGAGCACGATCGCGTCCGGGTCGAGGATGTTGATGATCTGCGCCAGCGCGCGCGCCAGGCGTTCGACATGCTGTTCAAGGGCTTGCCGGGCACGCTCGTCGCCGGCCTCGGCCCGGGCCGGCAGGCCGCTCGCGTCGTGATGGCCCGGACCGTCGGCGCTGACGGCGAGTGCCGGTCCGCACAGGAAACGTTCGATGCAGCCTTCGTTGCCGCAGAAACAGCGCGGCATCGGGAACTCGTCGGCGCGCACCCAGGGCAGCGGGGTGTGGCCCCATTCGCCGGCGACGTGGTGTGGCCCGGTCAGCAGCTTGCCCTCCACGCAGATGCCGCCGCCGACACCCGTGCCGACGATGACGCCGAACACGACGCGGTGATCGGCAGCCGCCCCGTCGGACGCTTCGGAGAGGGTGAAGCAGTTGGCATCGTTCTCGACCCGGACGACGCGAGCGAGCGCGTTGCCGAGGTCGCGGCCGAACGGCCGGCCGTTGAGCCAGGTCGAGTTGGCGTTCTTGACCAGGCCGCTCTCCGGGCTGATCGCGCCGGGGATGCCGACGCCCACGCTCGATTGTCCTTCAAGCTCCCGCTCGGTCGCGTGGACGAGCTCGACGAGCGTACGGATCGCGTCGTCATAGACGCCCGGGTTGGGCACGCGGCGGCGGAGCCGGATCACACCGTGCGGATCGAGCGCGATGACCTCGAATTTGGTGCCGCCGAAATCGATGCCGATCCGGAGTCGTGACATGAAGCGCTGGTCCTGCGGACGTTTCCCGTCTCCTGATTACGAGGCTCGGCTTGCAGTCTCAAGAACGGCTTGCGGTCGCGCGATGATTGAGCCATCGGATCGAGGCGATGAGTGAAGTGCTTCTTGACGCGAAGGGTCTCGCCTGCCCGCTGCCGGTGCTTCGGGCGAACCGCGCCCTGAGGACGATGGCGCCCGGCGAGCGATTGCGGCTGCTGGCCACCGACCGGGCCTCGGTCGCCGATGTCAGGGCGTTCTGCCGGGAGACCGGGCATGAGCTGACCGCCTTCGCCGAGGAGGCGGGTGGTTTCAGCTTTGTCATCAGGCGGCGACGGGACGAAGTCCGGGAATGAGGCCATGAGCGAGGACATTGCCAGGATGTCGTTCGAGGACGCGCTCGGCGAGCTCGAACGGATCGTGCGTGGTCTGGAGGGGGGACAGCAGAAGCTCGAGGACGCGATCCTGTGCTACGAGCGCGGCAGCGTGCTGCGGCGCCACTGCGAAGCCAAGCTCGCCGAAGCGGAAACCCGGGTGGCGGCGATCGTCGAGCGTGACGACGACAGTCTGACGCTGCGGCCATTGCCGCCGAGGGACGGCGAGTGAGCGAGGGGGTGGACCTCGCGACCGCCGACTGGCTGCGGGGCGCCGACGCGGTGGCGCTTCGCCGGCTTATGGCCGAGCGGGCGGCGGAGATCGAGGCCAGCCTCGACGAATTGCTGCCGTCCGATGTCGGTCGGCAAGCCCGGCTGACCGACGCGATGCGCTACGCCTGCCTGAATGGCGGCAAGCGGATGCGAGGGTTCCTCACCCTGCAGGTCGCGTCGCTGTTCGCGGTGCCGCGCCGAAGCGCTGCCCGGGTCGCGGCTTCGATCGAGATGGTCCACGCCTACTCGTTGGTGCATGACGACCTGCCGTCGATGGACGACGACGATCTTCGCCGGGGGCAGCCGAGCACCCATCGGCGGTTCGACGAGGCGACCGCGATCCTGGCCGGCGATGCGCTGCAGACGCGGGCGTTCGAGATCCTGGCCGACCCGGGCACCCATGCCGATCCGCTGGCGCGATGCGAGCTGGTGACGGCGTTGGCGTTGGCGTCGGGCGCGCGCGGCATGGTCGGCGGCCAGATGATCGACATCGAGGCCGAGCGGGCGCAGGCAACCGGCGAGAACGTGCGACTTGCCGAGGTCCGGCGGCTGCACGAGCTGAAGACGGGCCGGCTTCTGCAGTGCAGCGCGGAGGCGGGCGCGATCCTGGGACGGGGCGCGCCGAGTCTGCGAGAGGACATCAAGGCGTTCGGACGTGATCTTGGGGCTGCCTTCCAGATCGCTGACGATGTGCTGGACGCGACGGCGGACGCCGGCACGCTGGGCAAGACAGCCGGCAAGGACGCGGCAAGCGGCAAGGCGACGTTCGTCACACTTCTCGGCGTGGAGCGCGCGGCCGAGCAGGCCAGGACCTTGGCCGGACGGGCCGCCGACCATCTGGCCGGATTCGGGGTCGAGGCTGATCCGCTTCGCTGGCTCGCCCGTTTCACGGTCGAGCGCGGGAGTTGACGTCGATGACCCTCGACACGCCGACGCTGGACCGTGTGACGTATCCGTCGGACCTGCGGAACTTCTCGGTCG
>CAXTUK010000219.1:0-4538 GCA_964247395.1 uncultured Acetobacteraceae bacterium | reverse complement strand
GCGCACCACCCCGCCGAGCTTCGCCGCGCCAGACGCGCCGGCGCGCAACTGATCTTCCTCTCGCCGGTGTTCGCGACCTCGAGCCATCCGGGCGCCCGCCCGCTCGGCCCGGTTCGCGCCGGTCGCCTCGCCCGAGCCACCATCGTCTCCAGCCCCTCGGCGCCCCGGCTGCTGGCCCTGGGCGGCATCGACGGTCGCACCGCGCGCATCCTGCCTGGCTGCTTCAGCGGAGCCGGCGCGATCTCGGCGCTGACGCCGTGACCGACCCGCACGCGCTGTCCGCCGAACTGGTCGCGGTGATCGTGGCCGTCACCGACGGCGTGCCGCGCGTGCTCACGCTGCGGCAAGCGCCCCGCCTCCCGAGCGGTCCCTTCGCACGCGACGACCGATCGCTGCAGTCCGGGCTGCGCACCTGGGTCGAGCGCCAGACCGGTCAGCGACCCGGCTATGTCGAACAGCTCTACACCTTCGCCGATCGCGACCGGGTGCGTCCTTCCGGCGGCGACGACGGCGGCCTGGGGCGGGTGATCTCGGTCTCCTATCTCGGGCTGGCCCGCGAGGACCCCTCGGCGCCTCCGCCCAACGGGGTCTGGCGCGATTGGTATTCGTTCTTTCCCTGGGAGGACCGCCGCGGCGCCGGCGATGTGGTCGACCGGGTCCGGCCCGCACTCGGCCGCTGGTCGCTCGACCGCGGCGACGGGACCAGCCGCCGCGTCGCCTTCGCATTCGCCGCCGACTGGAACGAGGACCTGATCCTCGCCCGCTACGAACTGCTGTTCGAGGCGGGGCTCGTCGGCGAGGCGACGCGTCGCGGCCGCGAGCCGGGGACGTCCAGCTTCGGGACTGCGATGGCGGAAGACCACCGCCGCATCCTCGCCACCGCCGTCGCGCGGCTCCGCGCCAAGATCAAGTACCGTGCCCTGGTCTTCGAACTGATGCCGGCCGCCTTCACGCTTCTTGACCTGCAACGCACGATCGAGGCGCTGTCGGGGCGGCGCCTGCACAAGCAGAACTTTCGTCGGATGATCGCCCAGCAGGACGTCGTCGAGGAGACCGGACAGCTCGCCGTCGAACAGCGGGGCCGGCCCGCCAAGCTGTTCCGCTTCCGCGGGGCGGTTGTCGAGGAGCGCGCGCTGACCGCGACGAGACTGCCAGTCGCGCGGAGTTGATCGATCCCGAGCCTCCGGCCGACCGCCGTGACGCTCTCGTTCGCGTTACTGGCTGCCGTGACATCCAGATCCCAGCAGCGTCCGTGCTTCATCGCGATCCCGGCGCGCAATGAACGTGAGCGGATCGGGCCATGTCTCGCAGCCATCGCCGCCAGCCTCGATCGTCCGCCACCCACCATCGTGCTCCTGGCCAACAACACCACCGACGCCACCGGGGCGATCGCGTGCGAGACCGCGGCCCGACTCGGCCTCGCGCTGCACCTGTTCGAGGTCGAGCTGCCGCCGGACCGCAGCTCGGCCGGCGAGGCCCGCCGCCTGGCGATGGATCGGGCGGCCCGCCTGGCGCCCGACGGCGCGGTGCTGATCACTACCGACGCCGACGGCCGCGTCGAGCCGGCATGGCTGGACGCCAACCTGCGCGCGATCGACGAAGGCGCGGACGCTGCCTGCGGCGTCGCGATCATCTGCCCCGACGAGGCGCGCGCCATTCCGCAGGTTCTGCACGACGATGACGCGCGCGAGATGCTATACGCGGCCCTGCTCGATGAGCTGAACTGGCTGATCGACCCCGAACCGGCGGATCCGTGGCCACGCCACTCCGAGGAGTCCGGCGCCAGCATCGCCGTCCGCGCCGACATCTTCCATCGTTCCGGCGGCATACCGTCGCTCCCGAGCGGCGAGGATCGCGCTTTTCTCGCCTCGTTGCGGCGCATCGACGCGCGGATCAGGCATACGCCGGACGCAAGGGTGATCGTCTCCGGCCGCCTCGACGGACGCGCGGCAGGCGGCATGGCCGAGACGATCAAGCGTCGTCTGGCGGCACAGGACGAGATGCTGGACGATCGGCTGGAGCCTGCCGGCGACGCAGTCCGGCGCTTCGGCCGGCGCGCGTCGTTGCGGGACCTGTGGCGGTCCGGATACGGCGAGGGCATGTGCTTCGGCGCGCTGTGGGAGCGCCACGAGGCCGCGGACGCCATCCTCGGCACGCGTCGCCGCGTCGCGAGAGCCGAGATCGAGCCCGCGATCACCCGCGTTCGTGACCTGGTCCACACCCTGAAAGCCGCCCAGCGAGGCGGCGAGGCATCCTCGCGCGGGCTCGAACCGGTCCGGCGAGATGCGCCCGTCGCGGAGCGTGCCTCGAGGTCCTGACAAGGACATCGGTTTTCCGATCGGCGAACCGCGCGCGCCAAGGTGCTCCCGGCAGGGCAGGGCTCTGGTCAAGCCTGACGCGCGTCAAGCCTGTCGAGCCGGAACGTCGCCTCGCGGCGCGTGTCGGACACCTTGAAGCGCCCGGCTTTGATAAACGCCTCGGCGGCTGCCTCGCCCGTGCATGGCGTATCTGTCGGACCGGTCCAGTTCGCGAGAACGAGGATCCCGTCTTCGGACAGCGACCCGGCGCAGCAGGACGCGAGGACAGCGATGTCGTCGCGCGACAGGAAATACAGCACTTCCGAGATCACGATCAGCGAGAACCGGCCCGCGGGGAACGAAGCGGGAACATGATGCAGCTCGAACCGCACGTTTGCCAATGTCGCGCACGCGCGCGCGGCTCGCGACAAGGCCGCCGGCGCGCAGTCGATCGCGACCAGCGTCTCGCAACGCTCGGCCAGTCGCGCGGTCAGCACACCGATCGAGCACCCGATCTCGAGCGCTGCCTTGATGCGCCCGCGCGGCAGCAATTCGAGCGTCGCCGCGTATTTTCTTTGCTCGTAAGGGCTGGAGCGGAAATCCCACGGGTCGTCGGAGGTTTCGTACAGTCGATCGAAGACCGAACGGTCCCAGCTGGTCCCGCTCACCGCACGTCCTCGAGGAACAACTCGAACGGTGTCATGCAGGCATCGTGCAACGCTCGCGGAACACAGAAACCGTCCGGCGCGTCCGTCACCAGCCCGCCCAGCTGCGACACGTGCGCGGCCAGCGCCCGGCATTTCCGGTCCAGCACGTTCCCGATCGCGAGCCGATGTCCGGATGGCGCGTGCTCCAGCCCGAGCTCCGCATCGCGGGACAGCAGCCAGCCCCACACCGGGTAGGACAGCACGCGCAGCCCCGTTGCCACCGCCATCGCCTGCACCGCCTGGTGGTCGCAATGCGGATCGTGCCGCCAGGGCGCCGCGATCGCCGAACATCCGAATGTCGATGCGACGCGCCTGATCGCCTCGACCGCCTCGTCGAACGCGGGCCCTTCGCTGGGCGCCGCTCCGTCGGGATAGCCGAGGAATTGCACCCGCTCGGCGGCGAGCCCGAGGATCGCGGTCGCCTCCAGCGCCTCCCGCTCGCGCACTCCCTGCAGGCGTTCCGGAGGGAACAGCACCGATCCCGGATGCGACATCGCCCCGTCGGTGACGAACAGCACGGCAGGCGGCCGGCCGGCCGCGCACAGCAGCGCGATCAGGCCGCCGCAACCGAGGCACTCGTCGTCCTGGTGCGGTGCGAGGATCAGCACGCCGTCGCGGGCCAGTTCGTCGAGCGAACAGACCGGCAGCGACCGCATCGTCGCCAGCACGTCTCCCGCGCGCATCAATCCCCCCCTGGCTCGCGCGGCAGCCCACGGCCGGCGAACCACAGCGCCGCCTCGGTCAAGGTCTCATCCGGCGCCGGCTGGCGCAGATAGGTCGAGAGATCACGCCACATCCGCTCGGCCCGATTGCCGGCGACGAACGCCTGCAATCCGAGCGCACGCTGAGCGTCGCCGATCGCGTCCAGGCAGGCGCCTTCCACCGCTATCCGCGCCAGATTGACCAACCCGGCCGCATCCCCCCCGTCGAGCTCGTCCGCGCGGCTCGCCCGCTCGACCCACAGCCGCGCGGTTTCGCACGCGATCAGCATTCTGCCGATCCTGGCCGCCTGGTGCGGATTGGTGTGCCGGCCGCGTTCCTGCAACTGCCCGGTCGTGGTCTCGACCAGCGCGTCCAGACCGCCCGACGCGACCGCCGAGCCGCGCCAGGCGCCGGCCGAGAATTCGGGCTGGCGCAGATAGTCCCCCGGCGCCCCGATCACGTCCGACTGGCCTACCTGCACGCCCGACAGGTCCATGTCCGCCGTCGCGGCACCCCGAACGCCGGTTGTCGGATGCGCGGCGCCGACCGGCCTCGAGCCGTCGAGACGCGCCAGCACCATCACCGGCGCGCCGTTCTCCCGAGCGAGCGTCAGCAATGGTCGCGTGACCCGGCCGGCGCCCGAGCAGAAATGCTTCGACCCCATGATGGTCCATCCGTCCGGACCGGGCATCAGCCGGGCCGGCGCCCCGGCCTCCGTTACCCAGATGCCGAACAGGTGTCCATCCGCGGCGGCGCGCGCCGCCGCGGCGCGCTGCCCGTCGTAGCCCTAGCGCCCGACCAGCCGGAGCGCGGTGACGAGGCCGTCGAGCAA
>CAXTUK010000218.1:0-4596 GCA_964247395.1 uncultured Acetobacteraceae bacterium | reverse complement strand
CGTCGACCGCGCCCATCGCCTCGATGCGCGCGTCGGTCTTGGGGACGCGCGTGCCGTCGCCGAGCGAGGTCTGGCCGCGGTCGCCGCCGCGGGTGACGACGCGGTCGATGCGGATCTCGTTCATGCCGGGTGGCGCGAGATCGTCTGCAGACTCTCGAACCCCTCGAACTGCGGGTGGCCGAGGGTGAGCGGCTTCGAACCGCCGGACGGGCGATGGGCGGCGCGGAACTGCTCGGAGTTGGTCCAGGCCTCGAAGCTCGCCTGGTCGGACCAGACGGTGTGCGAGGCGTAGAGCACGTGGTCGTCGCGGGCGGCGCCGCGCAGGAGGTGGAACTCGACGAAGCCGGGCACGGTCTGCAGGTGGCTCTCGCGCGAGAGCCACATCGTCTCGAAATCCTGCTCCGAGCCGGGCAGGACCTGGAAACGGTTCATGGCGAGGAACATCGGCGACCTCCGTCGGTCAGGAAAGGTGGTGACCCAGGCGCGCATGGGCGCGCAAGGCCTCCACATAGCGCGCCATGACCTGATGTCGATCGTGCTTGGCGGTGTTCCAGAAATGCACCATGCCGTTGAGCACGCCGGGAGCATCGGCATCGTGCAGGCCGCCATAGCGGACGAAGCGGCTGATCGCGGTCGTGTCGACATGGCCGATCCGGAAGGAGACGTAGTTCGCGACCTCCTGGTCGACCCATGGCAGCGTGTCGCGCCCCTCGGCCTTGAGCAGGTTGCCGATGATGCGGCGGGTCAGCCGGAGCATCGCGGCGTGGGCCGGCAGGTTCGGGATGCCGATGGTGCCGGCATTGAAGCCGAGCGCGAAGCGCGGTTCCTGGCCGTCGCGCTGCAGGAGGGTCCCGCCGACCGGGGGCCAGCTCCGCATCGGGCCGACATTCTCGACCGGCGCCGTGACGACATCGGAGGCGGCGATGGTGACCAGCATCTCGCGCAAGGACGCGTTGATGACGATGTCGGGGTCGAGATAGAGAACCGGCTGGTGCGACCAGGCGGGTTGATGCTCCAGGATCGCGTATTTGGCGCCGACATAGCCGACGAAGTCGCGCGGCTCGAGCGGCTGGACGCTGAGCTTGTCGCGGGCGAAGTGCGGCACGCCTCGGCAGAGATCCTCGTGGGCGAGATCGGTCAGCACGTGGACCTCGCCGTCGTATCTGCCGAACTCGAGCAGCGACTGGACGCTCTGGAACAGCTGGGCGTGCACGGCGGGCGAACGGAAGGACGCGTAGAAGACGAGCGGCCGGAACAGGCCGATCTCCTCGATCCGCCAGCCCTCGACCAGCACGGTGACGCGGAACGGCCAGCGCGTGGTCTCGAAGGGAAGGTTGCGCGCGAGCGGTATGTCGACCGGCCCGAAGCGGAGAACGAAACGCTCCGCGAGCGACACGTCCCAGCCGCGCACGAGCGTTCGGGTGGAGCGGATGAACCAGGTGCCGGAGAAGAGCTGGAGCAACCTGGCGAGGTCGTCATCGGTCAGTGGGAGGAGCCGCTCCCACTCGTCGGGAGCATTGTCGGTCCAGGTGGTGCCGCCACCCGGCGCCCCGGCGGAGAGCCGCCTGCCGTTCTGCTCGAGATGGACGACGCCCAGCGTGGGGTCGATCTCGAGACGGCCCTCGCCGATCGTCGGCGAGGCGAACGGGACCGGCGGGGTGGGACGGTCGACGAGAAAGCCGCGCCAATCCTGGCGGAGCGCGTCGGCGGGAACGTCGAGACCGAGCAGCTGGCCGGCGTCGGCGATCTCGCGCAGCGGCCGGTGCGCGATCGTCTCGCCTTCGCGAACGAGAAGGGTTCCGTGGGTGGTCAGCAGATAGATCATCGCGGTGCGAGCAGCATGTCGCGTGCCTCCTTCAGCATCGTCCCGGGATCGAGTCCGGCGCCGGCGACGAGAAGGTGCGGCTCCGGGGTCCCGATCCCGCCCGGGCGGTGACGCGCCACCGGACCGGTCTCCCGGCGACTGTCGACCCACAGCAGCGCGGCGTCGGGATTGCGCGCGCGGAGTGCCGCGGACAACGCCGCCATGCCGTCGTCGGTGTCGTCAGGCGTGCGGCGATGGACGAGCATCGCCGTGTCGTTGTCGAGCCTCTGCAGGAGCCCGGCGGCATGCTCGCGCAGCATCGGCCAGGCGGCGTCGCGCGCCTCGCTTCGCCCGGAGGTCGGGTCCAGCGGCAGCGCGTAGGCGAGGCCGTAACGATGGCTGGTCGCGACCCAGCGACCGCCGCACCTGTGCATGAACAGGTCGTCGCGATCGCCGAATGCGTCGAAGCCGTCCGCGATGGCCGCCGCCAGCCCGTCCGCGTCGCCGGACGCGCCGGTGTCGGCCAGGGAGACGACCACGGGCATCCAGTCCGGCGGCCGGAACAGGTGGCCGATGCCGAAGGCGAGCCGGTCGCCGTTGGCGACGTCGATCTCGACGGTGGCGTCGGCGAAGCCTGGCCTCCCGTCGGCGCCGCCGGATGCCGCGAGGGGCTCGCGCAGCGACAGGAGCAGCCGGCGGTCCGAATCGTCGGCCTGCGCGTCGACCCCGACCGCGAGGGTGACGGCGTCGGACGCCAGGCGCACCCGCTCGATGGCGGCCTCGCTGATGATCCAGCCGTCGAGCTCGACCCGCGGCGCGGCGTCGTCGATCAGGACGAACCGCTCGATCTCGAATTCGTAGGCGCACCCCTTCATTGGGGCGGAGCCCCGATCATGTGCTCGCTCACGCCTCAGCCGGGCTGCCGCCCCTCCTTCTTGCCGTAGGCGATGTAGTGCGCGAACGGGTCCTGCCCGGAGAGCGACACGTCGGGATTGAGCGTGCGGTAGCGCTCGCCGTCGAAGCCTGGTGCGGTGACGATGCCGGCGCATCGCACGCTCGACAGCTCCGGGAAATCGGACAGGAACGCCGCCATCTCGGCGTCGCTCCGCCAGGGCAGCCGGTAGATCGGATCGCCGGCGACGGAGGCCAGCAGCGCTCCGTTGCGCTCGAGGCTGTCGAGGTCGGAATTCGACGCGACGTCGCGCAGCTCGAGGCCGCTGTCGATCACGTAGAAATAGGCGGTGGGCTCCGGGCCGCTATCGCGGCGCACGCCGCCGAAGCCGGCGCGCAGGCAACGGAACGAGACGTCGGAGTGCTCGTGGCCGTACTTGCCGAATCTGGGGTCGAAATAACCCACGTTCAGCAGCGCCTCGCGGGTGAAGCCGAGGCACTGCCCGCCGATGATGTGGGTGACGCCCGGATCGTCGGCGCGGCAGGCGCCGGTCATCACGTGGTGGCGCAGGTGGGCCGGGGCGAAGTTGACGTGACCGAACAGGGAAGCCGCCGCCATCCACTCCTGCTCCCACCCGTGCTGGCGCGGCAGCACGTCGTCGTCCATCAGCAGGATGATGTCGGCGCACGTGCGGTTCATCAGGTGGAACAGGCCGCGGTTCTTGTTCCATGCGATGCCGCGGTTCGGGCCGAGGATGGTCGCGAACCGGGCGCCGGCGAGCAGGTCGGCGGTGCCGTCGGTGGAGCCGTCGTCGGAGATCACCAGGTCGAACTCGACCGAGGTGAAGCGCTCGAGCCGCGCCAGCAGGTCGGTGATGGTGCGGCTTCGGTTGTAGGTGGTGATCGCGATGCCCAGCCTGGGCTTCGGACGGGAGATCGGGTTCATCGGGCGGCTCTCAGGTCGGGTCTGCCGTCATGGGCGCAACCGCGCAGCAGCGCAACGGCGTTACGATCTAATAACGTTGCCCGGTTCGTCGATCTTGCGGCGGGTGAGGGCCACGAAGTCGGCGATGCAGGAGAGCTTGTCGACCTCGGAGCTGCGGAACCGCACGGCGTAGGCCTTCTGCACGTCGAGGATGATGTTGATCATCGCGATCGAATCCCATCCCTCGACGTCGCGCGCCGTGGTCGCCGGCGTGAGCGCGAGGTCAGGTTCGTCGAGCGTGTCGCGGATGATCGCGGCAATCCGGTCGAAGATCGGCGCGTCGTTCGACGGGGTTGCGTCCATCGATCATCCCACTCCCGGCATCCGCCGCAACAGATCGACCCAGAGCTCGGGCCGGTTCTCGAGCGCCCGGTCGAGCGGCGCGAGGTGACCGATATGGCCCCGGAACAGCCCGTCCCTCACCTCCCGTATCGTTCCGTGCGGATGCGCCTCGTCGGCCAGCGTGATCCAGATCACGCGCACGGGGCCGCGCTCGCGCATCGCGTCGAACAGCTCGTGCATGCCGCGCTCGTTGCCGCCCTCGACGCGGCGGACGAACAGCTTGTCCGCGTCGGCGAGATCCTCGAGGAACTTGCGGGCCAGGTAGCGCAGCTTGACCGATTCCTTGTGCAGGATCTCGGCCTGCGTGATCGCGTACGGGAATCGGCCGGTGTGCAGCACGAACTCGTAGGCCCGGCTCTTGACGAGCCACTCGCCGAGCAGCTCTCCCGCCTCCAGGTCGTCGTCTTCCGCGAAGCCCAGGAAGTCGGACCTGATGGCGTGGGCGATGCGGAACGGATCGCCCGAACCGGTGAAGCGGAACAGACCCAGCTGGTCGACGCCGAGCTTGCGCTGCACGAAGCCGAACTCGCAGCTGTCGCCGAGGCTCTCGCACCCCGACAGCAGGGCGACGGTC
>CAXTUK010000217.1:0-4601 GCA_964247395.1 uncultured Acetobacteraceae bacterium | reverse complement strand
TCTCCGAGGGCTTCCAGACCACCGGATCGCCGCACACCAGCGCCAGCGCGGCGTTCCAGGACCAGACGGCGACAGGGAAATTGAACGCCGAGATCACGCCGACCACGCCAGCCGGGTGCCATTGCTCCAGCATGCGATGATCCGGCCGCTCACTCGGCATCGCCAGTCCGTGCAGCTGGCGCGACAGCCCGACCGCGAAGTCGCAGATGTCGATCATCTCCTGCACCTCGCCCAGACCCTCGGACAGGATCTTCCCGGCCTCGATCGAGACCAGCCGCCCGAGCGGCTCCTTTGCCTCGCGCAACGCCTCGCCCAGCAGCCGCACCAGTTCGCCACGCCGCGGCGCCGGGATCGTCCGCCAGATCGCGAACGCCTCGCTCGCGGCGCCGATCGCCGCATCCATTGCACCGGCGCCGCCGAAGCCGACCTGTGCGATCACCTCGCCCGACACCGGCGAGCGGACGCGATCCGACCCCGCCGGCAGGCTCGCGCCGCAGGCCGCCAGGATCCGCGCCGCCTCGTCCGCCAAACCCGCCACCCAGATCCTCCGATCGTCGGGATCACGCATCCCGACAAGCCTGGCACCGCACGTGCAGAGCCCGGCCGCACGCGCCGCCCCGTGACCCGCCCCCGTGACCCTATGGTGTAAATGATCCTGCAAACAGGCAACTGCCTACGTCGCTACCCGCTTCTGACGACGACTTGACCATCCCCGCTGAGCGCGAACGGCGAGGTGTCATCACGACAACGTTTGCACGAACCATGCTGCACAAATCATTGTGCACGGATCATGCCGCAAACGCCCGGCTCATCGGATCGATCGAGGATCTGGCACGCAGATTGCGGTTGAGCGCACCAGGCGGTCGCATCGGATCGCCGAATCGAGGAGCGCCCAATGCCCGCAGTCGACTATCCCAAGCACAAGGCCGGCGATGCACTGGTGGACTACGAAGAGAAGGTCTTCGAGGACGTCAAGGCCGAGCCGGGGCAGAAGGCTCTCGTCGCCTTCCATACCGTCGCGTTCGAGGGCTCGATCGGGCTGGTCAACCTGCTCCAGGCCAAGCGGCTGCAGCGGAAGGGCTTCGAGACCACCATCCTGCTCTACGGCCCGGGCGTGACGCTGGCGGTGATGCGCGGCTTTCCGCGCCTCGGCGACGAGGCGTTTCCCGGTCACCAGAACTTCAACAATCAGATCAGGGAATTCATCGGCGAAGGCGGCAAGGTCTATGCCTGCCGCTTCTCGCTCCAGGCGCTCTACGGCCACGGCGAACCGTCGCTGATGGAGGGTGTGCGCCCGATCAGCCCGCTCGACGTGCTGGACTGCATGCTCCTGCACAAGCGCGACGACGCCTTCGTCCTCGACACCTGGACCGTATGAGAGCACCGGCATGGCTCGCACCGTCAGGGCCGCCGCGATCCAGCTCACGCCCGTGCTCGAGAACGCGACCGGAACGGTCGAGAAGGTCTGCGACGCGATCCGCGACGCCGCCGCGCGCGGCGTCGCCTTCGCGGTCTTCCCCGAGACCTTCGTGCCCTACTATCCGTATTTCTCGTTCGTCCGGCCGCCGGCGGCGATCGGAAGCGAGCATATGCGGCTCTACGAGAATGCGCCGACCGTTCCCGGTCCTGCCGTCGACGCCATCGCCGACGCCGCCCGCGGCACGGACATGGTCGTCGTCCTCGGCATCAACGAACGCGACCACGGTACCCTCTACAACGCCCAGCTCGTCATCGACGCCGACGGCGCGATCAAGCTGCATCGACGCAAGATCACGCCGACCTATCACGAGCGGATGATCTGGGGCCAAGGCGACGGCGCGGGCCTGGCCGTCGTCGACACCGCGGTCGGCCGCGTCGGCGCGCTGGCCTGCTGGGAGCACTACAATCCGCTCGCCCGCTACGCGCTGATGACCCAGCACGAGGAGATCCACGCAGCCCAGTTCCCCGGCTCCCTCGTCGGGCCGATCTTCGCCGACCAGATGGAAGTCACCATCCGCCACCACGCGCTCGAATCCGGCTGCTTCGTCGTCAATGCCTGCGGCTGGCTCACCGACGCCCAGGTCGCCACCATCACCACCGGCATCGCCGACGCCGACCGGGCCGCCCTGACCCGCGGGCTTCGCGGCGGCAGCTTCACCGCCATCGTCTCGCCCGAAGGCGTCCTGCTCGGCACGCCGATCACCGAGGACGAAGGCATGGCAATCGCCGAACTCGACATGACGCTGATCACCAAGCGCAAACGGATGATGGACAGCGTCGGCCATTATGCCCGGCACGAACTCCTCAGCCTCAGACACGACGTGACCCCGGCCCGCGCAAGGAACGCCCATGACAATTCCAGCCTCGTTCCCGCTCCGTCAGCTGATCACGGAGCTTCAGTCGTCCGGGATGCGGCTGACTGACGACGCGGCGCTCGGCAGCCGCCGTGGGGGCGCCGGCCCGTCGGATCACCGGGCGGTCACGCTCGGCGGTCAGACCATCATGGTTCCGGTCCATACCGCCCAGGCCGCGCGCTCACCCTTCGCCACCAGATCCGGCAGCCTGACGAGGGATGGCCAGCCCATCGCGACCATCACCTTTCCCAGGCAGCCCCGCTTCTATGGCCTGCAGACCTTGGACGGCGTTCCATACTGGAAGATCGCCCTCCTGCACGGCCGCGACGTGCTCGCCACCACCGTGCTCCAGGAGTGCATCCGCTATCGCGATCGCGCCACGGCTTGCCAGTTCTGCGCCATCGGCCAGAGCCTCGAAGGCGGCCGCACCATCGCGCGCAAATCGCCTGCCCAGCTCGCGGAAGTCGCCCGGGCCGCCGTCCTCCTCGACGGCGTCCGACACATGGTGCTGACAACCGGAACCCCGAACGTGGTCGACCGCGGCGCGGCCGTCCTCGCCGACAGCGCCGCCGCGATCAAGGCCGCCATCGACCTGCCGATCCAGGCGCAATGCGAACCGCCGCGCGATCACGCCTGGTTCGGCCGCCTCCGCGACGCGGGGGTCGACACGCTCGGCATGCATCTCGAAGCCGCCACCGACGAGGTCCGCCGACGCATCATGCCCGGCAAGGCGACCGTTCCCGTGAGCCGCTATCTCGACGCCTTCGCCGCCGCCGTCGCGATCTTCGGCCGCGGCCAGGTCAGCACCTACCTCCTCGCCGGTCTGGGCGATTCCGCCGAGGACACCCTGGCGCTCTGCGACCGCCTGATCGCGCTCGGGGTCTATCCTTTCGTGGTCCCCTTCGTGCCGATCGCCGGCACGCCGCTCGAGGCCCATCCGGCTCCGGACGCCGCGCTGATGGCCAGCATCCTGGTCCCGCTCGGCCGCATGCTCGCCGAGGCCGGTCTGCTGTCGTCCGACATCAAGGCCGGTTGCGGCCGCTGCGGCGCGTGCTCCAGCCTGTCCGCCTACGAGCGTCCCGCCCAAGCCGAACTCGCCGCATGAACCTCTATACCGACCCGATCGACCCGTTCCGCCCCGCCGACTTCCGGGTCAAGCGCGCCGAACATGGCTTCGAGATCCTCGGCCATCACCGGCTCCGCCGCGAGGCCTTCATCGCCGAACAGCGCATCTTCGAGACCGACGACCGCGACCGATGCGACGAGGTCGCCATCCCGATCGTCGCCGTGTCATGCCTGCTCGGCGACGCCGACGAGGTCGTGGGCGCTGTCCGCATCCACGAACCCGAACCCGGTTTGTGGTGGGGCTCCCGCTTGTGCGTCGCCTCGCATTTGCGCGGCGCCGCTCATCTCGGCGCCGAACTCATCCGCTTCGCCGTCTCGACGGCGAACGCCGAGGGCTGCACGCCCTTCCTCGCTCACGTCCAGGTCCAGAACTTGCGCCTGTTCGAACGCCTCCACTGGCGCACGCTCGACACGATGACGCTGCACGGGCGCACCCACGCGCTGATGCAGGCCGATCTCGCCCGTTATCCGCCGCTCGCCCTCCCCGTCACGCGGCACCTGCCCCCGATCGCCGCTCCGGCTCTCGAGCGGCGACCCGATTGATGCCGCTCGATGAACCCTCCGACCTCGCGTCGGCGTTGCGGGCTGCACGCGGCATCGGCCACAAATCCGACATCGCGCCCATCCTCGCCCGCCTCGGCGTCGCCGATCTGACGGACGCGGGCATCGGCGACGATTGCGCCGTCATCGCCGACGGCGACGGCTTCCTCCTTCTCGCCATCGAGGGTTTCCTCAACGAATTCGTCGCGGTGGACCCGCGGTTTGCCGGCTATTGCGGCGTGATGGTCAATGCGAGCGACGTCGCCGCGATGGGCGGCCGACCAGTCGCCGTCGTGGACGCGATCTGGAGCGAAGGCGCGGAGGCCGCCGCCCCGATCCTCGACGGACTCGCCGCCGGCGCCGCGGCCTACGGCATCCCGATCGTCGGCGGCCACACCAACACCCGCAACGACCGGGGCCAGCTCTCGGTCGCCATCCTCGGTCGCGCCGATCGCCTGATGTCCAGCTTCGCCGCCCGGCCAGGCGAGAACCTCCTGGCTGCCATCGACCTGCGCGGCCGCATGCGCAGCCCGGCGCCCTGGTCGGACGAGAGCTCGCACCATGCCTGCGCAAACGCGAACCTCCAGCGCGCCGATCTCGCCA
>CAXTUK010000216.1:0-4602 GCA_964247395.1 uncultured Acetobacteraceae bacterium | reverse complement strand
CCGCTGTCCTGGCCCTTGGCGGAGGGATCGCGGTCGACGAGCTCGATGACGGCCATGTCGGCGGCGTCGCCGTAGCGGGTGCCGGCGCGGAGCACACGGGTGTAGCCGCCGGCACGGGTCGCGTAGCGATCGGCGATGGTGGAGAAGAGCTTCCTGACGATGACGTCGTCGCGGAGCTGGGCGAAGGCCTGGCGCCGCGCGTGCAGGCTGCCTCGCTTGCCGAGCGTGATCAGCCGCTCGGTGTACGGCCGCAGCTCCTTCGCCTTCGGCAAGGTCGTGGTGATCTGCTCATGCTTGATGAGGGCGACAGCCATGTTGCGAAACATGGCGAGCCGGTGGGAGGACGTGACGCCAAGCTTCCGGCCGGCAACACCATGACGCATCGGTCTGTTCCTAAGTCATGCGGGTCCGGGGCCATCATGCGAAGCATGTCTTCGACATGACGCCCCCAGCGGGAGCCGGGGCTGACCCCGGCTTAAAACGGCTCGTCGAGCCGCTTGGCAAGATCCTCGATGTTCTCGGGCGGCCAGGTCGGCACGTTCATGCCCAGGGAGAGGCCCATCGAAGTCAGGACCTCCTTGATCTCGTTGAGCGACTTGCGTCCGAAGTTCGGGGTGCGAAGCATTTCCTGCTCGGTCTTCTGAACGAGGTCGCCGATATAGACGATGTTGTCGTTCTTCAGGCAGTTGGCGCTGCGGACGGAGAGTTCGAGCTCGTCGACCTTGCGGAGCAGGTTGCGATTGAACGGCAGGTCGTCCTGCGGCTCCTCGGCGCGGACCGGGCGCGGCTCGTCGAAATTGATGAAGAGCTGCAGCTGGTCTTGCAGGATACGGGCCGCGAGTGCGACGGCGTCCTCCGGGGTGACGGCGCCGTTGGTCTCGACGGTGAGCAGGAGCTTGTCGTAGTCGGTGACCTGGCCGACGCGGGTCGGCTCGACGCGGTAGGAGACGCGACGGACTGGCGAGTAGATGGCATCCACCGGAATGAGACCGATCGGCGCATCTTCCGGCCGGTTGGCGGCGGCGGGAACATAGCCCTTGCCGATCTGGGCGGTGAACTCCATGCCGAGCTTGACGCCGTCATCGAGGGTGCAGATGACCAAATCGGGGTTCATGATCTCGATGTCGTGACCAGCCTGGATCTGACGGGCGGTGACCTCGCCCGGGCCGGTGGCCGACAGCATCATGCGCTTGGGCTCGTCGCCGTGCATGCGCAGTGCGAGCTGCTTGATGTTGAGCACGATGTCGGTGACGTCCTCGCGCACGCCGGCGATCGAGCTGAACTCGTGCAGCACGCCGTCGATCTGGACGGCGGTGACGGCCGCACCCTGGAGCGAGGAGAGCAGGATGCGGCGGATGGCGTTGCCGAGCGTCATGCCGAAGCCGCGCTCCAGCGGCTCGGCGACGACGGTGGCGACGCGGGCGGGGTCGGCGCCGGCCGCGCCCTCGCGCGTGGGGGGCTTGATGAGGGTTTGGCAGTTTCGTTGAAGCGCCACCGGGGCACCTCCTTTCAAATTCGGGACCTCGGACGCGTCTCAGACACGACGCCGCTTGCGCGGACGACAGCCATTGTGCGGGATCGGCGTCATGTCGCGGATGGCGGTGATCGAGAAGCCGACGGCCTGAAGGGCGCGCAGCGCGCTCTCGCGGCCGGAGCCGGGACCGGAGACCTCGATCTCGAGGGTTTCCATGCCGTGCTCGCGCGCCTTCTTGCCGGCGTCCTCGGCGGCGACCTGGGCGGCGTAGGGCGTGGACTTGCGACTGCCCTTGAAGCCCTGGCTGCCGGAGGACGACCAGGCGATCGCGTTGCCCTGCGCGTCGGAGATGGTGATCATGGTGTTGTTGAACGTGGACAGCACGTGCGCCACGCCGGAGATGATGTTCTTGCGCTCCTTGCGACGAGGACGCGCGGTGTTGGTGGCGGCTTTCGCCATCAGCGGGTGACCTTCTTCTTGCCGGCGATCGCGACCGCCTTACCCTTGCGCGTGCGCGCATTGGTGTGAGTGCGCTGGCCGCGAACCGGCAGACCGCGGCGATGGCGGAGACCGCGATAGCAGCCGAGATCCATCAGGCGCTTGATGTTCATCGCGAGCTCGCGGCGAAGATCGCCCTCGACCTGGAACTCGCGGTCGATCAGCTCGCGGATGCGCAGGATCTCGTCATCGGAGAGCTGGTTGACACGCCGATCGGCGGGGATGTTGAGCTGGCCGCAGATCTTGTCCGCCTTGGCCGGGCCGATCCCGTAGATGTAGCGAAGTCCGACGACGACACGCTTGTTCGTCGGGATGTTCACGCCGGCAATACGCGCCACGCCTTGCTCTCCTCGAACGGCCGGCGACAACCGGCCATCATTACAATTCAGCCGGCGCATCTCCAACCAGGAGACCGCGTCGGCAGGGCGACGACTAGGAATTTGACCGGCCAGCCGCGAACGGATGTGCAGCCGCTCCAAGGGCGCGCACTATAGAGGCGGGCACGCCCAAGTCAACGCGACACGATCAACTCTCCGCGAGGCTCGGCTTCCGCCGCGCCAGGATCGCCTCGATCCCGGCACTCACCTCGTCGATGTCGACCATGCCGTCGAGCCTGAACAGGCGGCCCTGCCGTTCGTAGTGCGGCAGAATGGGCCGGGTCTGCGCGCGGTAGGCTTCGAGGCGGGCGGACACGGTCTCGCGCTTGTCGTCCTCGCGGTGGATGAAGTCGTGCGCGCCGCACTTGTCGCAGGTTCCCGGCTGACGCGGCGGGTGGAACGTCTCGTGATAGCCTGCGCCGCAAACGGCGCAGCTGAAACGTCCGGCGATCCGCTCGACCAGCAGCGGCTCGTCGACCTCGAGTTCGATCACCGCGTCGAGCGAGATGCCAAGGCCGTCGAGCAGCGCGTCGAGCGCTTCGGCCTGTGCCACGGTGCGGGGAAATCCGTCGAGGATGAAACCCGGTTCGGCGTCCGGCCGGCGCAGGCGCTCGCCGAGCATGCGGATGATGATGTCGTCGGAGACCAGCTTGCCGCCGTCCATCACCGCCTTGGCCTGCCGGCCGACGTCGCTGCCGGCGCGCACCTCGGCGCGCAGCATGTCTCCGGTGGAGACCTGGATGACGCCGTGACGCTCCTCGAGCCGCTTCGATTGGGTGCCTTTGCCGGCGCCGGGCGGCCCGAGCAGGATGAGGTTCAACGCACCCTCCCCCTGCCTGGCGCGCGAGGATTGCCGCGCTGCTTGCGGATCAGTCCCTTGTACTGATGGGCGAGCAGATGGCTCTGGATCTGGGTGACGGTGTCCATCGTCACCGAGACGATGATGATCAGGCTCTGGCCGCCGAAATAGAACGGCAGGTTGTAGCGGCCGACCAGCACCTGGGGCAGCAGGCAGATCAGGGTGAGATAGAGCGCGCCGACGGTGGTGAGGCGGGTCAGCACGTAGTCGAAGAACTCGGCGGTGTTGCTGCCGGGACGCCGGCCCGGGATGAAGCCGCCCGAGCGCTTGAGGTTGTCGGCGGTCTCCTGCGGGTTGAAGGCGACAGCGGTGTAGAAATACGAGAAGAAGATGATCATCGCCGCGTACAGCGCGAGATAGAGCGGCTGGCCCTGGCCGAGCTCCTGGCCGAGGAAGGCGAGCCAGCCCGGCTCGTTGGCGGAGCTCGAGGAGAAACCGATCACGGTCGCGGGGATCAGCAGGATCGAGCTCGCGAAGATCGGCGGGATGACGCCGGCGGTATTGACCTTGAGCGGCATGTAGGTGGTGTCGCCGCCATACATCTTGTTGCCGACCTGGCGTTTGGGGTGCTGGATCACCACGCGCCGCTGCGCGGTCTCCATGAAGACGATGAAGGCGATCGCGGCGAGCGCGATGACGAAGAACGAGACGACCGCGATCGCCGAGAGGCCGCCGGTGTAGCCGAGCTGGAGCAGGCTGGAGATCGTGTGCGGCAGGTTGGCGACGATGCCGGCGAAGATGATCAGGCTGATGCCGTTGCCCACCCCTCGGGCGGTGATCTGCTCGCCGAGCCACATCAGGAACATCGTGCCGCCGACCAGCGTGACGACCGAGGAGAACACGAAGAACGGGCCGGGGTCGATGACTGCGGGACCACCGGCGCCGTGCATGCGTTCGAGCCCGACCGAGATGCCGTAGGCCTGGAACAGGGCGATCAGGACCGTCAGGTAGCGGGTATACTGGTTGAGCTTCTTGCGGCCCTGCTCGCCTTCCTTCTTCAGCGTCTCGAGCGTCGGGATCGCCGAACTCATCAGCTGGATGATGATGGAGGCCGAGATGTAGGGCATGATGTTCAAGGCGAAGACCGTCATCCGGCCCAGCGCGCCGCCGGTGAACATGTCGAACATGCCCAGGATGCCGCTGCCGTGCTGGGCCAGGAGCTGGCCCATCACCGCGGCGTCGACGCCGGGGACGGGGATGTAGGTGCCGATCCGGTAGACGATAAGCGCACCGAGCGTGAACCAGATGCGCTTCTTGAGCTCGGTCGCCTTGGCGAAGGTGCCCAGGCTGAGATTGCCGGCTAGCTGTTCGGCGGCCGAGGCCATCGGTGGTCCCCCTTCCAGGGGGGGGGGGGGGGGGGGGGGGGGGGGGGGGGGGGGGGGGGGGGGGGGGGG
>CAXTUK010000215.1:0-4660 GCA_964247395.1 uncultured Acetobacteraceae bacterium | reverse complement strand
TGCCCGCGCCGGATCCCGACGACATGGCCAGCTGGCAAGCCGCATCCCTCGAGATCGTCGCGCGCTTCGCCGCCGACTATCACGACTATTTCAGGCGCAACGACGAACGCGTCGGTGGCGGCCGACGCGAGCTCGATCCGCTGCCGCGTGTGCTCGCCGTTCCCGGCGCCGGCATCATGGGCGTCGGTCGGACCGCGGCCGAGGCGTCGATCTCGGCCGACGTCGCCGAGGCCTGGCTCGAGGCGGTGATGGATGCGCAAAGCATCGGCCGCTTCACCTCGATCTCGGAAGCCGAGCATTTCGACATGGAGTACTGGTCGCTCGAGCAGGCCAAGCTCGGGCGCAATCTCCCCACCCGCCTCGGGGGACGGGTCGTCGTCGTCACCGGGGGCGCCGGCGTCCTCGGTGCGGCGATCGCGCGCGCCTTCGCGGCCGAGGGCGCCGAGATCGCGCTGCTCGATCTCGACGCCGACAGGGTGGGCGAGACGGCCGCTTCGCTCCGAGGCGCCGTCGGCCTCGCCTGCGACGTGACCGACCGGTGGTCGGCTGGCCTGGCGTTCGACGCGGTCGTGGAGCGTTTCGGCGGGGTCGACATCATCGTCTCGAACGCCGGCTCGGCGCTCGGCGGCGGCATGGTCGACCTCGACGAGACCGCGCTTCGCCGTTCGTTCGACCTCAACTTCTTCGCCCACCAGAACGTCGCGCGCGAGGCGGTCCGCGTGTTCCGTCGCCAGGGGCTCGGCGGAGTCCTCCTGTTCAACGTCTCCAAGCAGGCCATCAACCCGGGACCGGATTTCGGCGCCTACGGCACCGCGAAGGCGGCGCTGCTCGCCCTCGTCCGGCAATACGCGATCGAGCACGGCGCGGACGGCGTCCGCTCCAATGCGGTCAATCCCGACCGCATCCGCTCCGGACTGCTGACCGAGGAGATGATCCGCGCCCGCGCCGGCGCGCGCGGCGTGACCGAGGCCGACTACATGGCCGGCAATCTGCTCGGGCAGGAAGTCCTCCCCGAGGACGTCGCGCAGGCCTTCGTCGCGTCGGCGCTGCTCGAGAAGACCACCGGCAACGTCGTCACCGTCGACGGCGGCAACGTCGCCGCGATGCTTCGCTGAACCCGATCGTGGCGAACCACGACGACGATGAGGAGAGAACGATGCAGGACATGAGCAACACCGCCGACAGCATCGGCCGTCGCGGCATGCTGAAGCGGTTGGGCGCGCTCGGCGCCGTCTCGGCCCTCGCAGCGCCTGCCATCGCCCGGGCCGCGTCGAGCCCGATCGCCGGCAAGTCGGTTCATCTCTCCGTCCTCGGCATCGCCGGATGGACGCCGAGCCGTCTCGGCGTCGATCTGACGCCCGATTTCGTCAAGCACGCCAGGAGCGAGCTCGGCTACGACGTCTCGTTCTCGTACGCGGAAGCGCCGTTCGCGCAACTGTTCCAGAAGGCCGCGACCTCGCTCGTCACGCATTCGCAGGAATACAACATCATCATCTCGGACAGCCAGTGGCTCGGCGCACTGGCGCAGCCGAAATGGATCCTGCCGCTCGACCCGGTGATCAAGCGCCGCCCGTCGCTCGACGTGAGCTGGTACGCTCCGGTGATCGAGGCGGCCTACCAGATCTATCCCGACGGAAGCACGCATCGCTGGGGCTTCCCGCAGGAGGGCGACACGATGGCCCTCTATATCCGGCAGGACCTGCTCACCGCGCCCGGCGCGGCCGACGCCTTCCAGAAACGCTACGGGCGTCATCTGCCGCAGACCTGGGAGGATTTCGAGGCGCTCTCCTACCCGGACTTCCTGCATCTGATCGAGTTCTTCAACCGTCCGGAAAAGGGCTTCAACGGCTTCGGATCGCAGTTCTCGCGCGAGTACGACTACATCAGCGACCCGGTCATGTCCTGGATGCGATCCGAGGGCGGCGACATCTGGAAAGCCGCCACCGGCCAGGTGCAGGGCATCTACGACACGCCGGTGAACGCACGCGCGCTCCAGCAATACAAGGACCTGCTCAGATACGAGCCGCAAGGCGGGGTGAATTTCGGCATCGCCGAGCTGATCGACGCCTTCACCCAGGGCAAGATCTTCTCGGCGCTGCAATGGGCCGCGCTCGGACCAGCGATGATAACCGACCAGCTCCAGGGCAAGGTGATCGTCGTCCCGCCGCCCGGCTTCCCCGCCAAGGACGGCCGTCTGGTGCGCGACTACATCATCGGCGGCCAACCCTGGGTCCTGAACGCGTTCAACGACCCGGTTCGCCAGCAGGCGGCGCTCGACTTCATGGAATGGTGGTACACGCCGGAGACCAGTCTCGCCTTCGCGCGCCATGGCGGCAATCCGTGCGACAAGGCGACGCTCACGCGGCCGGACTTCGATTCCATCCAGCCCTGGTATCGCACCTACAAATACATGCTCGGACACAGCAGCGACTTCTGGCACGATCCCGCCTACGCCGACCTGCTGTCGACGCAGCAGGAAGCGTTCACCGCGTTCGCCACCAACCAGGTCCGCGACCCGGCCCACGCGCTGCAATACACCGCCTGCCGGCAGCAGAAGATCCTCTACGACGCCGGCACGGCGCAGGCAGCCCCGACGGCGGCCTGCGCGGGGCTGCGATTGTAGGATGAGCGGCGACGCGGCGTCGCTGAAGGCGGGCACGACCGTTCGTCGTCGACGCCTCGACGGGGCCGCCGCGCTCCTCGATCACAGGCGTTTCCTGCCTGTCCTCCTGCTCGCGCCGGTGCTGGTGTTCTTCGTCATCTGGAACACGATCCCGACGCTCTGGCTGATGGGATTGAGCTTCTACCGTTTCTCGCTGACCAGCGGCCGGCCGCCGATCTTCGCCGGGATCGGCAACTACCGCAGCATCCTCGACGACGCGGAAATCTGGTTCGATCTCAGCCGGACCTTCATGTTCGTCGTCTGCGCGGTCGGCATCGAGACCGTGCTCGGGATCCTGCTCGGATTGCTGTTCTGGAACAGCCATCGACTGCCCGGGCGACGTCTCGCGCTGACGTTGCTGTTCACGCCCATGGTGCTGACGCCCGTCGCGTCGGGCACGTTCTGGCGATTGATCTACGATCCGACCTTCGGGGTCCTCGACAGCGTGCTGCGCGGGATCGGCGCACGAAGCCTCAACTTCCTGGGCGACGCGCAACTCGCCTTCGGCGCGGTGCTGGCGGTCGATGTCTGGATGTGGACGCCGTTCATGGTGCTGATGACGCTCGCCGCCCTCGCATCGGTTCCGAAGGCCGAGCTCGAGGCGGCCGCGGTCGACCGGCTCGGCGCCTGGCAGCGATGCCGCCTGGTCATCCTGCACCACGGCAAATACATCCTGATGCTCGGCATCCTGTTGCGCACCATCGACGCGTTCAAGACGATGGACCTGATCTACGACATGACCTTCGGCGGTCCGGGTTCGACGACCGAGCTGGTCGCGATCACGCTCTATCGCCGCGCCTTCACCGTCTTCAACATGGGCTGGTCGTCGGCGCTCGCGGTGATCCTGCTGCTGATCTCGATCGCCTTCACCGCGACGTTCATCTTCGTGCTGAACTCGAGGGATCGCCAGTCGCAGGAGGCCGGTTCGTGAACTGGCGCACGCATCTCTACCACGCCACGCTCTGGCTGGTCGTCCTGCTGTTCTTTGCTCCCGTCGCGTGGATCATCCTGTCGTCATTCAAGCGACCGGACCAGATCCTGGCGGTTCCTCCGATGCTCGTCTTCCGGCCGACGCTCGCCAACTATGCCCGTGTCCTGTCCGATCCCGGCATCCTGCGGGAGCTGCTCGACAGCCTGGTCCTCTCGATCGGCGCCGTCACGATCGCGGTGGCGGTCTCGTTCCTTGCCGCCTTCTCGTTCTCCCGTTTCAAGCCGGCCGGAACCAATTTCCTGATGTTCCTGCTGCTCTCGATCCGCATGCTGCCGGGATCGGCCGCGATCCTGCCGGTCTACCTGATGTATGTGGCGTTCGGCTGGAAGGACAATTTCATCGCGATGATCCTGTTCTACGCCATGTTCTCGATCCCGTTCTCGGTCTGGATCCTGAAAGGCTTCATCGACGGCGTCTCGACACGTTTCGACGAGACCGGGCTGGTCAGCGGCGCGAGCTGGTTCGGCATCATCACCCGCCTGATCTTCCCTCAGGTGCTGCCCGGCGTCGTGGCGGCGCTGATCTTCAACTTCATCTTCGTCTGGAACGAATTCCTCTTCAACTACATCCTCGGCGGCCCATCCACGACCAGCATCCCGACGGCGCTCGCGACCGGGCTCTACAAGGGCGGCAGCACCGACTGGGCGTTCGCCTCCACGCTCACGACGCTCTACCTGATCCCGCCGATCGTCGTCGTCTACGTCTTCCAGCGATATCTGCTGGTGGGCATGACGTTCGGCACCGTACGCGGCGAGGTCTGAGCCGTGCGGCAGATCGTTCCCCGGCTCGAGCTCTGCCTGATCATGGCGATGGCAGCCGGCGGAGTGCTGATCCTGCAGCGCTGGAACTTCGCCCTGTTCCAGATCGGCCTGATGCTGATGCTGGGAGCGACGCTGCTCAACATCGCCGTCGGGAACCTGCCGCGCGGCGCGGCGCCGCGTCGCGCGCGGGTGGTGGCCCGCCGCGGCCTCGGCATCGGCGCCCGGGGGTTCGGGGCGGGGGTGGTG
>CAXTUK010000214.1:0-4665 GCA_964247395.1 uncultured Acetobacteraceae bacterium | reverse complement strand
GGAGGCGGCGGCGACCAGGCGCTGCTGGGCGGCCGTCGCGGGCGACGGGGCTGCCGCGCCGGTCCCGTCGGATTGGCCGTCCTTGTCCGCGTCGGCGTCCGCGTCGGCGTCCGCGTCGGCGTCCGGGTCGGCGTCCCGGTCGGCGTCCGGGTCGGCGTCTGGGTCGGATCGTGCGGCGAGGTGAGCCGAGACGGCCTTGTCGCGCGGCAGCGCGTCTCGCGCCGGCTGTTCGTCCGGCGGCGGCCTGCCGGTCTGGTCGGTGAGGCTGACGAAGCCGCGGTTGGAGACCAGCGACCCGGTCTCGTTCGGGGTCAGGCCGCCGAACGGCTTGCCGGTGCCGGACACGCTGCGGGTGGCGGGGCCGGCAGGGCTGAAATAGTCGGCCAGTCCGCGCCGCTGCTTCTCGGTGGTGGCGTTGACCAGCCACATCAGCAGGAAGAAGGCCATCATCGCGGTGACGAAATCGGCGTAGGCGACCTTCCACGCGCCGCCCTGGTGCGCGCTGGACACGATCTCCTCGCGGCGGATCACGATGGTCCGCGCGCCTCGTCTCGCCTTCTTCGCCATGCTCGGTTCCTGCGAAGAAGTGCAGGATGGGGTGGAAAGGTTAGAGCGAGGTTACCCCGGGTCGGCAGGGTGGCCTGGCGCCGGGCGCAGCGGCAGCCGGCTCGCGGTCACCGGCCCGGTCGCGCGGTAGACGTCGTAGCGTTCGGCGATCCGTGCGCCGCGGGCGCGGACCAGCGTCGCGACGCGCACTGCCGAGACCCAGACGCGTGGATCGGGAAGCTCCCTGCGGCGGGTGCTGCGGACCAGGAGCACGCAGCCCTCGACCCGCGTTCGGGGCAGGTCGACATAGGACCATCGGCGCCCGGTTCCGAGCACGGCGCCGGCCGCGCCTTGCCAGGCCAGCTCGGCGGCGACGCCGTAATCGTCGGCCGCGACCGGACAGCCGAGCCCGGCATCCTCGCTCCGGATCTGTCGCGACAGGTCGCGCCAGCCGGCGAGGCGCGCGAGCGTCACGTCGGAGCGGCCGGGCAGGACCCAGGGATGCAGCGTCGCCTGGACATAGACCAGGGCGGTGACGACGAAGCCGAGCAGCGAGGCGGCGCGCCATCCCTTCCATCCGATCCGCGTCGAGGCGGCGGCGATGGCGGCCGACGGATAGAGCACCGATGGCCAGTTCGCCTGCACCCGGTCGCCGAGGGCATGCATGACGAACAGGGCGGCCGGCAGCAGGGTCGTCCACGCGAGGAGAGCGGCGCCGCGGTCGCCTCGCCGTCCGAGCCCGACCGTCCGGGCGATGCCGGCGCAGAACAGGATCGCGACCAGCGGCGTGGCGAGGCCGATCTGGCCGCCGAGCAGCTCCGGCAGGAAACGGACGGCGGAGGCCAGGTGGAAGTCGCCCGCGCGACCGCCCTGCTTGGCGAAGCTCGCGAAGCCATGCGCGGCATTCCAGGCGATCACCGGCAGCACGGCGAGCAGGCAGGCGCCGGCGCCGGTCCAGATCCGCCACGACGTCAGCACGGCGCGCGGGCCGCGCGCGGACAGCAGCCACAGGCCGACGGCGGGCAGCAGCAGCGCGCCGGTGTATTTGGAGTCGAAGGCAAGCCCGATGCAGACCGAGGCGCCGATCAGCCAGGCATCCGATCCGGTGGCGACCGAGCGGCCGAGCAGCCAGAGGGCGGCGGTCCAGAAGCACAGGAGCGGCGTGTCGGGCGTCATGGTGACGGCGCCGGCGCCGATCATCAGGGTGGCGTTGAGCAGCGCAGCGGCGGCGACCTGGCGCTGGCGATCGAGCCCGAGGAGGTCGCGCGCCGCGGCGGCGGCGAGCAGGGAGCCCACCAGGGCGGAGAGCGGCGCCAGCAGGCGGACGCCGAGCGGGTCGTCGCCGGCGATGGTGGTGCCGATCCTGATCCAGAGGGCGACCATCGGCGGGTGGTCGAGATAGCCGCCGGCGAGCGCCTTGGACCAGGTCCAATAGTAGGTCTCGTCGGGCGAGAGCGGCGTCGATGCGGCGACGAGGAGACGGACCAGCGTCAGCGCCGCGAGCGCGGCGGCGGGTCGGTTCATCCGGCCCGGATCAGATCGGCAGGCCGGCGAGGTGGCGCGCCGTGCGGATGGTCTGCAGCGTCTGCACCCTGGAGACCGTCGGCAGGCCGGTCAGCGACTGGGTCAGGCGGTTCTCGTGCGGGGTGTCGCGCGCCGTGAGGCGGAGCAGGAAATCGCCGCCGCCGCGGATCATGTGGCATTCGCGCACCTCCGGCCATTCGGAGATCGCCTGCTCGAACTCGGTCAGCACGCGCTCCTTCTGGCTGTCGAGGCCGACGAGGGCGAAGAAGGTGATCGGCCAGCCGGCGAGCAGCGGGTCGATCTCGGTCGCGTAGCCGCGGATGATCCCCGCCTGCTCCAGCCTGCGGACCCGGCGCAGGCAGGGCGGCGCCGAAATCCCGATCCTTCGGGCGAGTTCGACGTTCGTCATCCTGCCATCCGCCTGAAGCTCCCGCAGGATGAGGCGATCGGTCTGATCGAGATCGACCGGTCGCCGCGCGAGCTTCGTCGCGGGCTGCTGTTCCTCCACGCCCGATCCCCTCGCCTCGTGCGGGCGATGATACGGCGGCAACGGCCGCCGACAAGTCGCGGCGCTTGCCCGCCGGGCCGTCCGGCACGATTATCGGACGGTCCATGGGCACCACGCATCACACCGACCTGGCCGTCATCGGCGCGGGACCCGCCGGCTACACGGCGGCGATCTACGCGGCGCGGGCCAGCCTCGAACCGATCCTGCTGTGCGGGCTGCAGCCGGGCGGCCAGCTGACGATCACCACGGACGTCGAGAACTATCCGGGCTTCGCCGAGACGGTACAGGGCCCGTGGCTGATGGAGCAGATGGAGGCGCAGGCACGCCATGTCGGGACCGATGTCCGGCCTGACATGGTCATGGAGGCCGATCTGCCGCCGGCGGGTCCGTTCCGGCTGACCGGCGACTCGGGGGATGTGTACGTCGCCCGCAGCGTCGTGGTGGCGACCGGCGCGCAGGCGCGCTGGCTCGGGCTGCCGTCGGAGAAGCGGCTGCAGGGCGCGGGAGTGTCGGCGTGCGCCACCTGCGACGGGTTCTTCTATCGCGGGCGCACGGTGGCCGTGGTCGGCGGCGGCAACACCGCGGTCGAGGAGGCGCTCTACCTGACGCACCATGCGGACCGGGTGACGCTGATCCACCGACGCGACCGGCTGCGGGCGGAGAAGATCCTGCAGCGGCGCTTGTTCGCGCATCCGAAGATCGACGTGATCTGGAACGCCGCGGTCGAGGAGATCCTGCCGGTGGGCACGCCGCCGGTGGTGGGCGGCGTGGCGTTGCGCGATGTCGCCACAGGGGAGCGTCGGAGGCTGCCGGTCGACGGCGTGTTCGTGGCGATCGGGCACACCCCGAACACGTCGATGTTCCGGGGCAAGCTGGCGCTCGACGACGAGGGCTACATCGTGACGGCGCCCGGGAGCACGCGCACCTCGGTGCCGGGAGTGTTCGCCGCGGGCGACGTGCAGGACAAGGTGTTCCGCCAGGCGGTGACGGCGGCGGGAACCGGGTGCATGGCTGCATTGGAGGCCGAACGGTTCCTGGCGGAGACGGCGGTCGAGGCGCTGGCGGCGGAGTAGACGTCGCCAACCCCTATGCCGTCGTGCGGAGCAGGAACACCTTGAAGCGGTCGCTCAGATATTCGGCCTGGCGGTTGAGGAGATTGTAGCCGACCAGGCCGTAGAGGGCGGTGCCGATGCCGATGGCGGTGGCCAGCAGCGCGGTTCCGATGCCCTTGCTGACCGCGGCCGGATCGGACACTCCGCCGGCGGCGAGCGCGGTGAAGGTCTGCATGATGCCGAGGATGGTTCCGAGCAGGCCCAGCAGGGGTGCGGCGGTCACGATCGTGTCGAGCACCCAGAGCCTCGCGTTGACCCGGGATTCGATGCGCAGCACGAGCGCCGTCGACAGATCGTCGACGCGGGTTCGCGCGACGCCCTCGTGGCGCTGGAAGCTTAGATATTCGTCCATCGCCTTGCTGATCACGTCGCCGCCGCCGAAATCGTCCATGGTGCGGATCGGGTCGTAGCCGGCCGCCGTGATCCTGGCCCTGATGCGCCACGCGCGCTGGGTGAGATAGGCGAAATAGAGCAGCCGTTCGATCAGCACGAACGTGAGCAGCCCCAGGCAGGCGTAGAGCGCGTCGAAGGTCAGGCCGTGCAGGCGGTCGTAGTTCAACGGACTTTTCCTTGCGTGGGCGGGATCACAGATCCCCGGTGCCGCCGGTCCAGGGCAGGATGGTCACGGACGCGGTGAACTGATGCGACGGCTGGCCGGGATAGACATCGTCCGGCGTCGGGGGATAGCGCGAGCTCGAGACGATCAGGATGCCCTGGCGGTCGATCACGGCCGATCCCGAACTGCGGAAGACGCGAACGTCCGAGACCGCGCCGCCGCGCGACAGGGTGAAGGCCACGACGACCTCGCCGGCGGCGTGGGTCAGACGGTAGGCGGCGCTGTCGGGCGGCCGGGTGTTGCGTTCGACGACGGCGTGCAGCCTGCCGATATAGGCGGCTTCGGCGGAGTGGTTCTCCGCCGCCTGCGCAGGAGGGCTCCTGGCCGCCTCGGGCTGCCGCGGTCCGATTGGCGGCTGC
>CAXTUK010000213.1:2129-4679 GCA_964247395.1 uncultured Acetobacteraceae bacterium | reverse complement strand
GTCCGCCGACACGGCGCGTGACGGCGAGACCATCCTCGCCAGGCCGTTGTTCAACGCCGATCGGCGCCCGGTGGCGGAGAAGCGGGCGGCGGTCGCCGCCAACGCGGTGCCGCGATTGTCGGCCATCCTGGTGTCGGCGACCTCCAGGCGCGTGGTGTTCGACGACGGCGGCAAGGCGCTCGTGGTGCGCGAAGGTGGCCATGCCGGTCCCTACACGATCCTGTCGATCGCCGCGGATCGGGTGACGGTGTTTTCACCCGAAGGCCAGCGTACGCTGCGGCCGACGCCGATCCCGACCGACGACACCGGGTCGGGCTCGCCCAAGCCGGCCGAACCGTCGAGCGGCCTGTCGCTGCTGCAGCAGCTGCAGCGCGGCCAGACCCCGCACTACGCGGTGCCGCCGCCGCCGACGATCCAGAGCCTGATCGCCAGGATGCGGGCGCAGCACTGAACGGCGTTAGAACACCGTTCCGGAGCGACATCACGTGAATGTCACCTGACGGTTAATGTTTTCACGGCCGTCCGGCCCCCGCTTGCTGATCCAAATCCGAAAAACGAACGTAGATGAGGCTCGTGGCGCGCGTTCGGAGCGCCGGCTTCGGGAGGTTACAACCAGCATGTCAGTCACAGAATCCGTCGACGGATCGGCCGCGACCCAATCGCGGCGAAGCCTGTTCAGATCTCCCGCGGCCGGTCTCGCCGCGGCCACGGCGCTGGGGGCCGTGACGATGATGTCGAGCCGCACGGCGCAGGCGGCAGCCCCGGTCAACGACAACGACATCTTCAACTTCGCGCTGAACTTCGAGTATCTCGGCGCCGAATATTACCTGCGGGCGGTTCTCGGCTCGGGTCTGGACACCGTCGATCCGACCCTGATCACGTCCACCTACGAGACGGCGGGCGCCGTCACGACACCTCCTGGTTCGACGCTTGTGCCGTTCTCGGACCCGGCGGTCGCCGATTTCGCGATCCAGCTGGCCAACGACGAGCTTGCGCACGTGCGCGTGGTGCGCGCCGTGGTCGGACAATACGCCATTGCCCGTCCGGCGATCGACTTCGATGCGGCGTACACCGCATTCGCGACCGCCGCCGGGCTGATCAGCCCCGGCCAGACGTTCAACCCGTTCGCGAACGAGCTGAACTTCCTTCTCGGCGCCTATCTCCTCGAGGACACCTGCGTGACCGCGCTGACCGGCGGTGCGGCGCTGATCACCGACAAGGTGAAGCTTCAGTATGCGGCCGGGCTGCTCGGGGTCGAGAGCCAGCAGGCAGGCGCGATCCGCAGCTTCCTCGCCCAGTTCGGCGCGGGTACTGCGACCAACGCGATCTCGGCGTTGCGCGCGAAACTCTCCGGCGTCGGCGATCAGGGGACGGCCGACGAGGGCAATCCGTTCAACATCAGCAACGGCGACGGTCAGGCGCAGGCTTTCCGCCGGACACCGGCGCAGGTCCTGGCGATCGCGTTCGGCGGTGCGGGCAAGTTCAGCGGCGGCATCTTCCCGAACGGCGTGGGCGCGTCCAACATCGCGCTTGCCTCGTCCTGAGACCGGCCCTGACACGCTCTTCCCTATTCCGGGACCGAACGGTCTCGACCAGAAGGACATGACGACCATGAATACAGCCACAGGGCTTGCGGCCTACAAAGAGAACCTGATCAAGCGACGCAGCGTGATGAAGACGGCGTCGCTCGCCGCGGTCGGCGCCGCGGCAGGCAGCGCGGGGCTGATGCGTTCGGCTCGTGCCGCCACTTTTACGCTCAGCGACGTCGACGTGCTGAATTTCGCACTCAACCTCGAGTATCTCGAAGCAAACTATTACCTGCTCGGCGTTACTGGCAACGCGCTGACGATCACAGGTGGCGGGCCGGCGCCGACCAAGCCGGCGACGACCCAGGTGCCGTTCCAAAGCGCGCAGCTTGCCTACACCTTCCAACGGATCGCCGCCGACGAGCAGCAGCACGTCTCGTTCCTGGTTGCGGCACTCGGCAGCATGGCCGTTCCCCAGCCGCAGATTGACTTGATGACATCGTTCACGACACTTGCCGTTGCCGCCGGACTGATCTCCCAGGGTCAGACTTTCAATCCGTTCGCGAGCGAGATCGACTTCGTGATCGGTTCCTACATCTTCGAGGATGTCGGCGTCACTGCCTATGGTGGCGGTGCCGCCTACCTCTCGGACCCCGGCAACATCTCCTACGCCTCGAGCGTGCTGGCGATGGAGGGCTACCATGCCGGCGCGATCCGCGCGTACCTCGCCAGCCAGGGTGGCAGCGCGGTGACCAACGCCATTTCGGCACTTCGCGCGAAGATTTCGGGCGTCGCGGACGACAACGGCACCAGCATCACCGGCGGCAACCCGATCAACATCGTCAACAGCGACTCGAACGGACAGTCGTATCGCCGTACGTTCAACCAGGTGCTGAACATCGTCTATGGCGGCGCAGGCCCCGGCGGCGGACTTTTCTTCCCGAACGGCATGAACGGGACAGTCAAGAACTCGGGCGACACCTTCAATCCCTACACCAACATCGGAATTTGCTCTCGGGCCTGT
>CAXTUK010000213.1:0-2088 GCA_964247395.1 uncultured Acetobacteraceae bacterium | reverse complement strand
CGGCGGAGGCGCGCACCGCGGGGCTCACTACGGCGCCCGGCCCCCCCCGCCCCCGACACTTCCGGCTTCGATCCGCACGCCTCCGCCGCCGACATCGAGGCGTGCTTCCGGCTTATTCTTGGCCGCCATCCCAACCGTGAAGAACGCGTAGGCCATTTCGCCCGCGTGGGTCAGGACCTCGAGACCGTCGTCGCGAGCTATGTCGGCAGCCTCGAATTCAGCCGGCGGGGCCTGCTCAGGCCGCCCGAGGGTGAAATCCGGGAGGTCGCCCTCGACGGCTACTCGATCTACGCCAGCACCGACGACCTCGCGGTCGGCCAGGCCGTGCTGTCGGGAGAATACGAACCCGAAATCGCCGCCTGCATCAGGCGGCATCTCCGGCCCGGCATGGGCGTCATCGATCTCGGCGCCAATATCGGGACCATGTCGTTGCTGGCCGCCTCGATCGTGGGTGCGGACGGCTTCGTGCTCGCTGTCGAGCCGAACCCGCGAAACGCCCGGCTGCTGGAAGCGAGCAAGCGACGCAACGGGTTCTCCCAGATCGTGGTCTGCCAGTGCGCCGCCGGACCGCGGGTCGAGCTGCTCGCCCTGCACCCGTCGTTCTCCAACGGGACCACCTCCGCCCTGCCCGATCAGCCGGACGCCCTGGCCGGCGCCACCACCGTGCCCGCGATCCCGCCCGAAATCCTGGTTCCGGCCGGCCGGCGCATCGACCTGATCAAGGTCGACGTCGAGGGCGCTGAGCATCTGGCCCTGCAAGGCTGCCTGTCGATCATCCGGCGCGACCACCCGGTCATCGTCAGCGAGTTCAGCCCGGACCTGCTCGCCGGGATTTCCGGCCTCGATGGTCCATCATACCTCGCCTGGCTCGCGTCGCACGGCTATCAGCTGTCGGCGATCGAGCCGGACGGAAGCGCCACCGCCCCCGACCCCGCCGGCATCATGGCAGCCTACCGGGCGCGAGGAACGGACCATATCGATATCCTGGCGACCTTCTGAACGGCTCGGCGTCCTCGTCGCCGGACTGTTCTACGCCGCGCTGACGCTCTGCTTCACGGATCCGCCGACCGGCCTCGATCACGTCCTGCTCGGCTTCGGCGACGACCCGAAATCGTTCGTGTGGGCGCTGGCCTGGTGGCCATGGGCGCTCGAGCACGGGCACGATCCCGTCTGGTCGCACCTGGTGTTCGCGCCGGCCGGCTACAGCATGGCCTGGACGACCTCGGTGCCGACCGCTTCGCTGCTCGCGCTGCCGGTCACCTTGACCGCCGGCCCGGTGGTCGCGTTCAACGTGCTGACGCTGGCGGCGCATCCGCTGGCGGCAACCGCAATGTTCGTGCTCGGCAGGCAACTGACCGGCGACCTCCCGGCGGCTCTCGCCGGCGGATACCTGTTCGGGTTCTCCGGCTACGAGAACGCGCAGGTTCTCGGCCACCTCAATCTCGACCTGATCTTCCTGCTGCCGGTCATCGTCTGGCTGGTCGTGCGGCGACTGCGCGGCGGCCTCGAACGACGCGGCTTCGTCGTCGCACTGGCCGCCGCCCTGGTCGGGCACTTCGGCATCTCCACCGAGATGTTCGCCCAGACCATCATTCTCGGGTTCGCGTCGCTGGCCATCTTCGCGGCGTGCGGGCTGCCGGCGGAGCGTCGCGCGATCAGCCGGATCGCCGCCGAGTGCGCGCTCGCCGTCGTGGCCGCCGGCCTAGTCGCGTCGCCGATGCTGCTCGGCATGGCGCGCGGCGCCGCGGAGATGCCGGTCTTCGTCAATCCGGCCGGGATGTACTCCAACGATCTCGCCAACCTCGTGGTGCCGACGCGAGCGGAGTGGCTCCGCCTGCCCGCGGGCGGCCTGGCGGACCGCTTCACCGGCAACGCCGAGGAGCAGGACCTCTATCTCGGGCTGCCGCTGCTGCTGATGGTGGGGCTGCATGCGACGGGATCGGGCGACCGGCGCTGGCGGATCGCACTCCCGGCGACGCTGGCGATGCTCGTCGCGGCCAGCCTCGGGCCCGTCCTTCATGTCGCGGGCCGTCGCCTGCCCGTTTCGCTGCCCTGGACGATCGCCGCCCTTCTGCCGCTGGTGCGGGG